>CBIMJO010000345.1:0-8252 GCA_966244135.1 uncultured Actinocrispum sp.
ACCTCACCAAAGAGCGCATCGCGAAGGCCAAGAACCTCAAGCTCGCCGTCACCGCAGGCATCGGCTCGGACCACGTCGACCTCAAAGCAGCGATCGAAGCAGGCATCACAGTCGCGGAAGTCACCTACTGCAACAGCATCAGCGTAGCCGAGCACGCGGTGATGATGATCCTGAGCCTGGTCCGCAACTACATCCCCTCCCACCAGATCGTCCTCGACGGCGGCTGGAACATCGCCGATGCCGTCCAGCGCAGCTACGACGTCGAAGGTATGCACGTAGGCACAGTCGCCGCCGGCCGCATTGGTCTGGCGATCCTCAAGCGCCTCAAGCCGTTCGACATGAACCTGCACTACACCGACCGCCACCGCCTCCCCCAAGAAGTAGAACAAGAGCTGGGCCTCACGTTCCATGAGTCCACACAGGACATGGTGCCGCACATGGATGTCGTCACCATCAACGCTCCGCTCCACCCCGAGACCGAGGGGATGTTCAACGACAAGCTCCTCGCCACGATGAAGCGCGGCGCCTACCTGGTCAACACCGCCCGCGCGAAGATCGCCGACCGGGACGCGATCGTCCGCGCGCTCGAAGGCGGGCAGCTCGCGGGATACGCCGGGGATGTGTGGTACCCGCAGCCGGCGCCGGCCGACCACCCGTGGCGGACCATGCCGCACCACGGGATGACGCCGCACATCTCGGGGTCGTCACTGTCCGCGCAAGCCCGTTACGCAGCGGGCACGCGCGAAATCCTGGAGGCGTGGTTCGGGGGCACGCCGATCCGGGACGAGTACCTGATCGTCGACGGCGGCAAACTCGCTGGTACGGGCGCGCATTCGTACTCCGCGTAAGCGAAGCCACGTTTACCCCGGCCCGGAAACGGCTATCCGCCACCGTGGCCGAGAACCTGCTGGAGAACCGGTACCGCCTGGGTGCGGTGGTGGGCCGGGGTGGCGTGGCCGAGGTGCGCCGGGCGTGGGACGTCCGCCTGCAGCGCCCCGTGGCGATCAAGCTCTTCCAGTCGTACTCCGACGATATCGCCCGCAAACGCTTCATCGAGGAGGCCAAGACCCTGGCCTGCCTGTCCCACCCGGGTCTGGTCACGGTCTATGACACCGGTGTCGCCGAGGCCGGGACGCCGTTCCTGATCTTGCACCGGGTCGCCGGCCCCACCCTCAAACCACGCATTCCATGACCCGAGGACGAGGTCCGCCAGATCGGCGCACAGCTCGCCGACACCCTTGCCTACGTACACGAACACGGGATCACCCACCGGGACGTGAAGCCGTCGAACATCCTGCTGGACGCGGACGACACGCCCTACCTCGCCGATTTCGGCATCGCGAAACAGAACGACGCCACCGCGATGACCGCCACCGGGGAGGTCGTCGGCACGCTCAGCTATCTGGCGCCCGAGCAGGTCCGCGGCGACGAGGAGATCAGCCACCCCGTCGACATCTACGCGCTGGGCCTGGTGCTGCTGGAATGCCTGACCGGCAAACGGGAGTACGGCGGCCCGGATGTCGAAGCCGCGCTGGCCAGGCTCAACCGCCCGGTGCACGTGCCCGAGCACGTGTCCCCCGAGATGGCCGCACTGCTGCGGATGATGACCGCCCTGCCCTCGAACCGCCGCCCCACCGCCGAACGGTGCGCCGAACTCCTGCGCGACCCCAGCCAGATCCTGCCCGACGAGAAGCCGACGCTGCGCGGGGAACCGGTGGCCATCCCGGAGATCGTCGGTGAGGTCGACAGCGACGTCGACAGCGAGGTCGACACCGAGCCGATCCTGGAGCGGCTTCCGGAAGCTCCCCGGAGACGAAGAACGGCAGTCGCCGCACTCGCCCTGGTCGCGGCCGGATCGGTCGCCCTGGCCCTGGCGAAGTCCCACCAGCCCCCTGACTCCGCTCCCCCGCAGCAGCCTGCGGCAACCTCATCGCCGGCCGCGACACCAGCGCAGCAGCCGCCCGCCCAGGTCAACGCAACGTCCACAGTGGTCAAGACGACCACCGTCCAGCAGAAACAGCAACAGCAGGGGAACCGCGGCAAGGGCTCCTCGAAGAAGACCAGCAAGAAGCAGGGCGAGGACTAAAGCCGGTACCCGTAGGTGAAACCGTCGGGATCCGAACCCAGCTCGACGAACCCGATGTGCCGGTAGAACCCGATGGCCCGCTCGTTCTGCCGCCACACCTGCAGATGAACCCCCGGTGAACCCTGCGCCCGCAACGCGTCGAACAGGGTGTGCATCATCTTCCCGCCCATTCCCTGGCCCTGCAGCCGCGGCAACAGGTTGATGTGCAGGTGGGACGGAAACTCCTCGGGCAACGCCGAGTCCGCGATGTGCGGCTGGTGAAATCCCTGGATCATCGCGTGGTCAGCCCGGTCCTCCGGACCCGGCGAGGGATACCGCTCCCGCAGCGCGGGCCACCACTCCCGCTCCAGCAACGCCTCGAACGCGCGGCTGTCCCGGGCGCCCACCGCGTACCCGGCGACCCCCTGGTCATCCTCGACGACGAAGGCCAGCGACGGCTCGAAAACCGCGTACGGGCCCACGAAGATGTGCCCGACGACCTCGGGATCGTCGTACTGGCTCGTGGCGTCTTCGCCCGCGTCGGCGGTCCGCAGGCAGACCTCGTACAGCTCATCCCTGTCGTCCGGACGGACAGCCCTGATGTGACTCACCAGGTCAACCTACATAAGGCACCGCCGCGGGGCGCTCGCATTTGGAAGTGACCTCCACCGAACCACCCGATTCGGCGGCCGCCAGCAGGCACTCCATCACGTCCAGCACATGGAACGCCACCTCACCGCTCGCCCGGTGCGGCGTCCCCGACACCATGGCCTGAGCCATGTCGGCCACCCCGTAGCCACGAGCGGCCCCCGGATACCCACCCGACACCGGCACTAGAGTCCACTGTGGATCCTCGGCCGTGAACACCTGCACGACGCCGTCGAACTGATTCGGGTCGGGCACCGAAATCGTCCCCGAAGCCCCGTACACCTCGATCCGCGGCAACTGCCCGGCCCACACCCCGAAGCTCATCATCAACGTCGACAAAGCCCCGGTGGCGTGCTCCAGCACACCCGTCACATGCGTGGCCACCCCAACAGGAAAGACCGTGCCCGCACGCGGCCCGCTGCCGATGGTCCGCGTCGAGTCCGGTGTGGACGCGAATCCGACCACTCGCCGCACCGGCCCCAGCAACGTGATGAGAGTCGTCAGGTAACAGGGCCCCATGTCCAGCAAAGGCCCGCCACCGGGCTGGTAGTAGAACTCCGGGTCCGGATGCCACTTCTCCGGCCCCGACGAGGTCATGAACGCCGTGGCGGCAAAAGGAACACCAACACGCCCAGCGTCCAGCACCGCCCGCGCCGTCTGAACCCCTGTCCCCAGAACGGTATCCGGCGCACACCCCACCCGCAGACCCGAACTGTCCGCCAGCGACAGGATCTCCCGCGCCGACACGGTGTTCAAAGCCAACGGCTTCTCGCCGTACACGTGCTTCCCAGCCTCCAGGGCGGCCAACGCCACCCCGGCATGGGCAGCTGGAATCGTCAGGTTCAGCACGAGATCCACGTCGGGAGCCGCGTAAAGCTCGTCCACCGGGCAAGCCCGCACCCCCGAATACGCCGAGGCCACCGCAGTCGCGCGATCAGGCACAAGATCCGCAACGGCCACGACGGAAACATCATCGAGGCGACCGAAAGTCTTGAGATAGGCGGCGCTGATCACGCCGAGGCCGACGATCCCTATCCGCACAGCGATCTCCATCCGTACAGGGGCTCGAAGCCGAGCAGGGAGCGGCTCCGGTCCCGGGCGTACAGCGACTCGAACTCCCCCAGCTCCCGGTCCACCCGCGCGCCCGGGTGGTACGTCCGCAGCAGCTCGGCGGTCGGGATCAACGCCGTCGTGTCCGGCGCGGCCACGTTCACGATGTGGTGGCCCGTCAACGGAACCGTCAGCGCGGCCAGCACGGCCCGGGCGGCGTCGCGCATGTCCAGCCACGCCCACAACCCGCCGCGGTCCACGCCATGATCGGCATGCACCCAGCTCAGGTGCGTCCGCAGCCGATCTCCGCTGCCGATGAAGGGAAAACGCAGGCTGACGACGGTCGCGCCCCAGCGGCGGCTGGTGGCCGCCGCGATGGTCTCGCCGATCTGCTTGGACAACCCGTAGACATCCTCGCCGACGTAGGGATGGTCTTCGGTCACGGGCACCGAGAGCGGGGACACCCCCAGTTCCGACCAGGCGAGGCCGACCGCGGACGCGCTGGACACGTACACGATCCTCGGCACCCCGGCACGGCCGGCCGTGTCGAGCACATTGTAGGTGGTCTGGACATTGTTCTGGAAGATCTCGTGGTCCGGACCGTCCTTTGGGGACGGTGTGGCGGCCGCGTGCACGACCGCGCCGACCCCGTCGACGACCGTCCTGACGTGGGACAACGACCGCAGATCCCCGTTCTGCCGGTCGTGCGGGACGACATCGTGCCCCGCTTCGGCGAGACAAAGGGCAACGACCGAGCCCAGCGCTCCCCCGGCGCCGGTGAGCAGAATCGTCACCCTTTGACCGCTCCCACGAGTCCGTTCACGAAGTATCGCTGCAGCAGCACGAACAACAGCACCACCGGCACCACGATGATCAACGACGCCGCCATGATCACGTTGTACTGCGGCGAGGTCGACGAGGTCAGTGTCTGCAGGCCCAGCGGCAACGTGTACACCGAGGGGTCGTTCAACGAGACCCGGCTCAGCACGTACTCGTTCCACGTCGGCACCGCGGTCAGCAGGGCGATCGCGGCCAGCGCGGGCCGGCACACCGGCAGGTAGATCGACAGGAACGTGCGCAGCTCGCCGGCCCCGTCCATCCGCGCCGACTCCCGGAGCTCGCCGGGAACCGCCCGGAAGCTGTTGGTCAGCAACAGGATCGACAGCGGAGCCGTGCCGTTGACGAACGGCAGCACCAGCCCGAACTGCGTGCCCAGGATGCCCAGCTCCTGCTGCAGGATCACGATCGGCAGCAACACCGTGACCCCGGGCACGAACAGCAACGAGATGAACCCGGCGTACAAAGCCTTGCGGCCCGGGAACTCCAGCACCGCGAACGCGTACGCGGCCAAGGAGTAGACCACCAGCACCCCGGCCACGGTCGCCGCCGTGACCACGAGGCTGTTGCCGAAGTACCGCAGGAAGTCCAGTTCGTTCCAGGTCTGCGCGAAGGTGGACAGCGTCGGGTGGTCCGGGATCAGCTCGCCGCCGCGCAGCACCTCCTGGCTGTCCTTGAACGCCCCGGACACCATCCAGGCGAACGGGTACACGCTGATCACCGCGTAGATCCCGAGCACGGCGTACGCGATGACGCGGGCCCTCACGTGCGGCTCCGCAGCACCCGGACGTTGATCGCGGCCAGGACGATCGCGACCACGAACAGCAGCCAGCCCAGCGCGCTCGCCAGGCCCAGCGTCGGGCGCAGTTCCTTGAAGAACGCCTGCTTGTAGATCTCCAGCCCCAGTACGTTGGTGTGCCCGCCGGGGCCGCCGTTGGTCATCAGCAGGAACATCTGGAACCCCTGCAAGGCGTCCCGCAGGTTCAGCAGGATCACCGCCGCCGTGATCGGCCGCAGCAGCGGCCAGATCACCGACGACGTCATCCGCAACCCGGTCGCCCCATCGACGGTGGCCGCGTCGATCACCGCCGGGTCGATGGCCTGCAACCCGGTCAGGAACAGCAGGATCGCCACCGGGATCGACGACCACGCCATCACCACGATCAACGTCGCCAGCGCCGTGTCCGGGTTGCCGAGAAACCCCTGCGGCTGGGCCAGAGTCCCCAGCCCCAGGCCCCGCAGGATGAAGTTCAGCGAACCCTCGGGCTGCAGAACATAAGTCCAGCCGTAGAAAATCGCGATCCCGGTGGTCACGTACGGCAGGAAGAACACCGTGCGCAGAGTGGACCGAAACACCCGGATGCGGATCAGCGCGATGTCGATCGGCAGGCCGATGACCACCGCGAGCAGCGGCACCGCGATCATCACGACCACCGTGTGCACGGCCGCGTCCTGCACATACGGCGCCACATTGGGGTCGCGGTAGATCACGTCGAGGTAGTTGTCGACGCCCACCCAGGTCCACTGTGGACTGAACCCGTTCCACCGGGCGAAGCTCAGCAACAGCCCGTACCCGACGGTGTACACGCCCATCACCGCGAACAGCACCAGGGCCGGCAGGATGAACGCGTACCCCGTCAGGGCCTTGCGCAGGCGTTTCACTTCCACGAGTCGGAGATGATCTTGCCGAGCTGCTTGTTCGTGTCGGCCACCGAGACCTGCTTGAGCGGCGACATCTTCACCAGTGTGTCCCCGGAGATCGCCTGGTCGTAGATGGGGCTCTGGTACTTGGACATGTCATCGGGGTTGTACGTGTTCGGCCCGGGCGCGTCGAAGACCTTCTGCAACGCGGCCAGATCCGGCCCGAGCAGGGACGCCGCCTGGTCGCCGAGGTCGACGCCGGGCAGGTCCAGCGAGGCCTTGGCGAACGCGCCCGCCTGGTCGGCGGAAGTCAGGTAGTCCAGCCACTTGATGGCCGCCTCGGGCTGTTTGCTCGTCGCGGACACCGAAAGACCGGTCAATGCCAGCGGCGCCAGCTTCAGGTCGGTGACCTGGCCTCCTTCGGCGGGTGGCAGGCCGAAGGCGATGAGATCGCCGGGGTTCATGCCGTTCTGCTGGATGGCCGCGAGGGTGAACGTGCCGCCCACGTCGAAGGCGGACTTGCCCTGAGCGAACGCCCGGTCGGCGTCGTCGATGCCCAGGGTCTGGCTGCCCGGGGTCCAGTACGGCGTCAGCTTGTCGTACAGCGCCAGCACCTGCTCGCCGTCGGCGTTGCCCCAGACCTTGCCGGAGTCCTTGCCGAACAAGGCCTCGTAGCGGTCCTTGCCCAGGTACGCGTAGGCCAGCGGCTGCAGGATCCAGTTGAACCCGGTGCTGGAGGACTTGAGCCCGATGGTGATCCCGCCGTTCTGCGGGTCCTTCGCGGTGGTGGCCTGCAGCCACGAGACCAGCTCGGTCCAGGTCTTTGGCGGTGCGGCGGGGTTCAGCCCGGCCGCGGTCAGCTTCGCCTTGCTGGCATAGACGATCCCGAAAGTGCCCGAGGTGAACGGGATGCTGAACAGCTGGCCGGTCTTGATGCCCACATCCGCTGCCTTGGGCGCGAGCGAACGCTGGTAGCGCTCCTCGGAGACCCGGCCGGCGTCCGCGGTCCCCTTGAGGAACCGGCCCTTCCACGAGTCATCCACATTGGACGTTATGTCGGCGAGGATTCCGGCGCCGCCAAGCACGAAATCCTCGCCAGCCGCGTGCACCTCCAGAACGTCCGCCACGTTCTTGGTGGCCG
Organism: uncultured Actinocrispum sp.; assembly: GCA_966244135.1. GTDB lineage: Bacteria > Actinomycetota > Actinomycetes > Mycobacteriales > Pseudonocardiaceae > Kibdelosporangium. The sequence goes on from CBIMJO010000345.1 coordinate 7,383, forward strand.
CGGCGCTCATCACCTTGCTCTTGAAGGCGTCATCCGGGGTGTAGGCGGTGATGTTCACCGTGATGCCGGTCTTGTCCTTGAAGCTCGCGGCGGCCGCCTGGAGGGGTTTGACGTGGGTCTGCTTGAACGTCCACATCTCCAGCGTCGCCCCGGATCCGGTCGACCCGTCCGAGGAACTGCCGCAGGCGACGCTGCTGAGGAGTAAAGCAACCGACGTCGTTATCGCGGCCAAGAGCCGAGGAGTTCCCACGTGTCCTCCCGATGCCTGTGTGGTACAGACCATAGGGTCGGGAGATTTAACATGTCAATGCTCCATGACATGTTAAGCTGCGGCCGTGACAGCTGCCCGACCGCCGCTCTACCAGCAGGTGAAGCGGGAACTGCTGGCCGCCATCGCGGCCGGCGAGTACTCCCCCGGCAAGCCGTTCGTGACCCAGCGTGAGATCTGCGAACGTTTCGGGGTCAGCCACGCCACCGCGGTCCGCGCGCTCAACGAGCTCGCCGCCGAGGGGCACGTGGTCCGGCGGCGTGGACAGGGCACGTTCGTCGCGGAACGCAAACCGCAGGCCGGGGACCGGACGATCGCCTGCATCCTGCAGTACCACGGCCCGCACGTGACCCAGCTGCTCGCCGGGGTCGAGGCGACCTGCGCCGAGCTGGGCTATCGCCTCTACCTGACACACTGCGAGGGCGATGTCGCCCGCGAGGAGAACGCGCTGCGGCAGGCGTTGGCGCACAACGTCAGCGGAATCATCATCTACCCGGCCGAGGGCAGCCAGGTCGGCGATGTCTATGCCGACATCCACTCCCAGCGGGTGCCGCTGGTGATGGTCGACCGCTACCGCCCGGACCTGGCCACGGATGCCGTGG
>CBIMJO010000346.1:0-8249 GCA_966244135.1 uncultured Actinocrispum sp.
GCTCGCCACGGCGCACCCGGACATCCTCGACTGGAACAACCTGAACAAGTACGCGGACATGTTCAAGACCTCCGAGTCGGGCGGCCTGGGCCAGCTGCTGGACGGCGACCCCTCGTTCGTCACCAACGACGAGGCCCTGGTGAAGAACCTCAAGCTGAACTTCAAGGTGGTATACGGCGGCAGCGAGACGGCGCTGATCCAGGCGTTCAAGCAGGCCGAGGAGCAGAAGAAACCACTGATCGGTTACTTCTACTCGCCGCAGTGGCTGCTGTCGGAAGTCAAGCTGGAAAAGGTGAAACTGCCCGCCTACACGCAGGGCTGCGACGCCGACCCGGAGAAGATCGCCTGCGACTACCCGGACTACGACCTGGACAAGATCGTGAGCAAGAAGTTCGCGGACGCCAACGGTCCGGCATATCAGCTGGTGAAGAAGTTCCAGTGGACCAATGAGGACCAGAACCTCGTGGCCCGCTACATCGCGCAGGACAAGATGACGCCGGACGCGGCGGCCAAGAAGTGGGTGGACGCCAACCAGGACAAGGTGAAGGCCTGGCTGCCCAGTACGTGATTTCCCGGCTTGGCTGAGGAGCCCGCTCCTCAGCCAAGCTAACACTATCGGGCGAATGCGTGCTGCCGCTCGGTAACAATGCGAGACCACCACTCGATGGCTTCGGTGACGTTCAGCCGACCGCAGGAGTGAAAGTTTCGTTGTCTCGCGAACCAAAACGCCGTCCGCGGCATGCGAAACCCGGAAAAGCGCGGTTTCTGCTGAAATCACTCGATCTGCTGCCACCGAGTCGTTTCACGAACGCGGAATTCGCCGCCGCCGCGAACAGGTCCTTCGCCTCCGCCGGTGTCGCGTTGCACGACCAGCTCGATGAACTGGCCGCCGCCTACGACGCGCTGGCCGACGAGCAGCCGGACGTATCGGTTCCCGCGCCCCGTTCGCCGGAACCATCGCTGCCGGAGCCGTCCTCCTGGGTCCCGGTCCGCCGCTCGAGAAGCGTCTGGCCCGCGGTCAGCGGGCTCGCGATAGTTCTCATCTTCGGCCTGATCATGGTCCTCTTCCAGCCACTACGGCCAGAGCCCGCGATGATGGACCGCCACGAGCCGGTGGGCAGCGCGAGCGCGGTGGCAGTACTGCCGAGAACGCCGCCGACCATTGCCGTGGATCCCCGCATCACCTGGCGCGGAACCGTGCAACTGCCCGCGAACGGCGCCGGGCTCGATTTCGACCCACGCCCACCCAAACCTGGGAAGGGCATTTTCGTGACCCGGACCGGCGAACGGTTCACAATTCGCGCCGCCGCTCCGGTCGTCCTCGCCAGATATGGCGGCAAGCACATCCCGGACCGGAGCGACTGTGCCGACTTCCTGAACCGCTTACCCGTTCCGGAAATCCTCGATCCACAACACGACGACGACGTTTGTGCGCGCACAGCGGGCGGACGGATCGTGCACCTGGACATCCGTGATGTCGATTCTCCGGATTTCATCCAGGCCGAAGTCACCGTATGGCTCCCGTAGCCCCGTTTCCACCAAGGCGCATATCATGACCAATCGCGAAACGGTCGAGAACAACAGCAACGGGCACCTCGACCTGGGCTCACTCATCTCGTACGCCGAACAGAAGGCGAAGCTGGAGAAGAAACACCCCGGCGCCATGAGCACGGTCGAAAAGGCACTGCGGCACACCTGGCGAATGGAGTGGGCCTGGTTCTTCTTCGGGGTCGCGAGCCTGCTCATCGCATTGGCGTCGGTGGTGGTCTATGGGCTGGTGGCGGTCGAGTTCGTCCACAGCGGCGCCACCGTTCAGGGTGTGATCCCGATGGTGACCAGTTCCGCTGCCATCGTCGCAGCCTTTCTGGGCAGGCGCCCGATCCGCCGCAAGAAGCGGGACAAGGCCGGCGATCAGCCCGCGGAATGACCGCCGTTCGATGAGCTGGTCGCCGCCTGGAGTTCGGACTGGGCCCACTGGCCCCAGGTGCGGACCATCTCCATGTAGCGGACGCCCCACTCCAGAGCTATCCGCCCGTAGACCGCCAGCCGGTCGTCCTCGCCGGCGATGGACTGCTTGATCTCCTCGTAGGCGGCCAGGGTCTCCTCCGCGTGGTCCACCTGCCTGTGGAGGTACTCCACGGCCTGGTGTGGCGGGATGACGTTGAGGAAGAAGACGCGCAGGAGCATGTCGCTGCGGCGGACGCGGTCGGGTTCGACCTCGGTCATCCAGTGCCGCAGCTCGTCGAGGCCCGCTTCGGTGATGGCGTACTCCTTGCGGCCGCGTGGGCCTTCCGCGGCGACCTGCACCAGGCCGCCCTCGGCCATCCGGTTGAGCTCCGAGTAGAGCTGGCTCTGGGTGGCCGGCCACACGTTCGCCAGGGAGATCTCGAACGTCTTGAGCAGGTCGTAGCCGCTGGCGGGGCCGGCTGACAGAAGACCTAGAACGGCGTGGCGGAGGCTCATGTCTGGCAGTTTACATTCCAACATTGACATGTCGCTAGTGGAGGTTCTAGCTTTGACATGTCACAGTTGGAACGTCGGTGAGAGAGGACGCTGGGGATGCTCGGCTACGTCAAGACCTTCGCCCCGTGGATCGTGTTCGCGGTGTTGTCCACCAACGGGGAGTCGCGGTGGGGTGCGTTGGGAGCGGTGGTTCTCGCGGCCGGGTTGCTGGTGCTGGACCGCGGCCGCGGCAAGGCCTGGGACGCGCTGATCATCGAGTCGAGCTCGGCGATCTTCTTCGGCGCGCTCACCGTCGCGTCCTTCACGGTCAACCACGCGCCGCTGGGTGACTACGGGCCCGCGGTCGCCGGTGCCTGGCTGGCGCTGACCTCGTGGGGATCGCTGGCCATCCGCAGGCCGTTCACCCTGGGCATCGCGAAGACCATGGTGCCCAAGGAGTTCCACAGCCACCCGATGTTCTATCGAACCAACGCGATCATCACCACCGCCTGGGGCATCGCGTTCACCCTCGAAGCCATCCTGCTGACCGTCCTGCTCGGCGTGGCGCCACATGCCACCGCCGCGCTGATCACCATCAAGATCGCGAGCTTCGTGCTGCCCGCCATCTTCACCATCCGCTACCAGCAGATCGTCCGCGCCCGTCAGGAGGCTCTCCGATGACCACGCCCACGTACCTCGACGGCCTGCTCGCCCCGGTCGTCGACGAGATCACCGCGGAGAACCTGCAGGTGTCCGGCACGATCCCGCAGGAACTGCGCGGCCGGTACTTCCGCAACGGCCCGAACCCCAAGCCCGGCGAGGACCCCGGTCACTGGTTCGTCGGCCCCGGCATGATCCACGGCATCCGGCTGCGCGACGGCAAAGCCGAGTGGTACCGCAACCGCTGGGTCCGCACCGCGCAGCTGGCGGGCAGACCGTTCGTCGGACCCGAAGGGCCCGACCTCACCGCGGTCAGCGCGAACACGAACGTCATCCGGCACGCGGACAAGATCTTCGCGCTGGTGGAGAACGGGTTCCCGCACGAGATCACGCCCGAGCTGTTCACCGTCGGAGCCTACGATTTCAAGGGCCGGCTGACCACGGCGATGACCGCGCACCCCAAGGAGGACCCGGACACCGGTGAGCTGCACTTCTTCGGCTACGGCTTCTGGGCGCCCTACCTGACCTACCACCGGCTCAACGCCCAGGGCGACCTGGTGGAGAGCCGGGAGATCGACGTGCCCGGCCCGACGATGATGCACGACTTCGCGATCACCGAGCACTACGTGGTCTGGCTGGACCTGCCGATGGTGTTCGACCTGGAGTCGGCCGGCAAGGGCATGGCCTACCAGTGGTCCGACGAGTACGGCGCCCGGCTGGGCGTGATGTCCAAGCAGACCAAGCAGGTGCAGTGGTTCGACGTCGATCCCTGCTACGTCTTCCACGTCGGCAACGCGCACGAGGACGAGGGCCGGGTCGTGCTGGACGCCGTCCGCTACTCGCCGCGCCAGATGAAGGCGATGTGGGCGCGGATCGGCGGCAGCCCGAACCCGGCGAACGAGACCGACGGCACCACGCTGCACCGGTGGACGCTGGACCTGGCGTCCGGCGGGATCAAGGAGGAGCAGCTGGACGACCGGCACGTGGAGTTCCCGTCGATGAACGAGCTGCACCTGGGCCGGCCGAGCCAGTACCTCTACGCGGTGACCGGCAACGCGATCGTCAAGTACGACACGGTCACCGGCCGGACCGACGCGCGGGAGCTGGGCCGGGCGCCCGGCGAGGCGGAGTTCGTGCCCCGGATGGACGCCCGGTTCGAGGACGACGGCTGGCTGATGTCCATCGTCACCGACCACGACGGCACCAGCTCGGACCTGATGATCTTCGAGGCCGTCGGCCTGGACTGGGTCGCCAAGATCCACCTGCCCAGGCGGGTTCCGTCCGGGTTCCACGGCAACTGGCTGGCCGACTCTTGACATGCCCGCGACCCCGCGCGACGCTTGTTGCGCAAGCTGCGTGGTGTTGCGAATAGTGCATTGATGGAGGCTCGCGTGGCCGGACCGAAGGTCGTGATCATCGGTGCGGGGGTGGTTGGTGCCGCCCTCGCCGACGAGCTGGCCCTGAAGGGCTGGGACGACATCACCGTCGTGGACCAGGGGCCGCTGCCCGCGCCAGGTGGGTCGTCAAGTCACGCGCCCGGCCTGGTGTTCCAGTGCAACGGCTCGAAGACGATGACCGAGCTGGCCCGCTACACGGTCGAGAAGCTGGTCGGCCTGGACGCGTTCCTGCAGGTCGGCGGCCTGGAGGTGGCGACGACCCCGGCCCGCCTGCAGGAGCTGCACCGGCGGCACGGCTGGCTGACGTCGTGGGGCGTCGAGGGCCGCGTGCTCGGTCCACAAGAGACACATGAGCTGTACCCGTTGCTGGGCGAGGACACCGTGCTCGGTGGCCTGCACGTGCCCACCGACGGCCTGGCCAAGGCCGTGAAGGCCGTTGAGGTTCAGCTCAGGCGCGCCCAGGAACGCGGGGTCACCCTGATGGACCGCACCGAGGTGCTGGACATCAGGACCGAGGGCGACCAGGTCACCGGCGTCGTCACCGACAAGGGCGAGCTCCGGGCGGACATCGTGGTCTGCTGCGCCGGGATCTGGGGCCCGAAGGTCGCCGGCCTGGTCGGCATGACCCTCCCCCTCGTCCCGCTGGCCCACCAGCTCGCGTGGACCGGCCAGGTTCCCGCGGTCGCCGGGCAGAAGACCGAGGCGGTCCGGCCGATCCTGCGCCACCAGGACGCCGACCTCTACTACCGCGACCGGTTCGACACCATCGGGATCGGCTACTACGGCCACCGGCCGATGCCGGTCGACGTCAACGACATCCTCAGCGTCGACGCCGCCGAGGTGATGCCGTCGGTGCTGCCGTTCACCGAGGAGGACTTCGACCCGGCCTGGCAGGAGTCGCAGCGGCTGCTGCCGTCGCTGACCGACGCGAAGATCGAGGAGGGCATCAACGGGCTGTTCTCGTTCACCGTCGACGACTTCCCCCTGCTCGGCGAATCGCCCACGGTCAAAGGCTTCTGGGTCGCCGAGGCGGTGTGGGTCACGCACTCCGCCGGCGTCGCGCACGCGATGTCCGAGTGGCTCACCCAGGGCTACTGCTCCTCGTACGATCTGCACGAGTGCGATGTCAACCGGTTCGAACAGCACCACCTGGCGCCGGACTACATCAAGGCCCGCGGCTGCCAGAACTTCGTCGAGGTCTACGACATCAAGCACCCGCTGCAGCCGATGGAGGATCCGCGGCCGCTGCGCACCAGCCCGTTCTACCAGCGGCAGAAGGAACTGGGCGCGGTGTTCCTGGAGGCCAATGGCTGGGAACGGCCGCAGTGGTACGAGTCGAACGCCCTGCTCACCGCGGGCCGCGAGCTGCACCAGCCGAACGAGTGGGCGGCCCAGTACTGGTCGCCGATCGCGGCCGCCGAGGCCCAGGTCACCCGCGAAACCGTTGCGCTGTATGACATGACGGCGTTGAAGCGGCTGATCGTGGCGGGCTCGGGCGCGGCGGAGTTCCTGCAGCGCATGACGACCGGTGACGTGGACAAGTCGGTCGGCTCGGTCACGTACTGCCTGCTGCTGGACGTCGACGGCGGGATCCGCAGTGACGTCACGGTCGCGCGGCTGGCCAAGGACCAGTTCCAGGTGGGCGCCAACGGAAACCTGGACCTGGACTGGTTCACCCGGCACCTGCCGGAGAACGTGCACGTCCGTGACCTGACCGCGAGCACATGCTGCATCGGGCTCTGGGGCCCGAAGGCCCGCGAGGTCCTGCAGCCGCTGACCACGATCGACCTGACCGCGCTGAAGTACTTCCGCGGCAAGCAGGGTTTCATCGGCAACGTCCCGGTAACCCTGCTGCGACTGTCCTATGTGGGCGAACTCGGCTGGGAGATCTACACCACCGCGGACATGGGCCTCAAGCTGTGGGACACGTTGTGGGCCGCGGGCCAGGAGCACGGGATCATCGCCGGTGGACGGGCCGCGTTCAACAGCCTCCGGCTGGAGAAGGGGTATCGCAGCTTCGGCACGGACATGACCTACGAGCACGACCCATTCGAGGCAGGCGTGGGCTTCTCGGTCAAGCTGGCCAAGGAGTCGTTCATCGGCCGGGAGGCGCTGCAGCCCGGTGATCCCAAGCGCAAGCTCACCTGCCTGACGCTCGACGAGACCGTGATGGGCAAGGAACCCGTGTTCAGCGGGGACACCTGCGTCGGCTACGTGACCAGCGCGGCCTACGGGCACACCATCGGCAAGGGCATCGCGTACGCGTGGCTGCCGGGCGACCTCAACCCGGGCGACACCGTCCACATCGGCTACTTCGACCGGCGGATCGCGGCGAGGGTGGCCGAGGAGCCGCTGTTCGACCCGAAGATGACCCGGCTGAGGGGATAGCGATGGACCACCCTGACTGGCTCTGGCGCACCCCGGAGCCGAAGAAGTCGTATGACGTCATCGTCGTGGGCGCGGGCGGGCACGGCCTGGCCACCGCGTACTACCTGGCCAAGAACCACGGCATCACGAACGTGGCGGTGCTGGAGAAGGGCTGGCTCGCGGGCGGGAACATGGCCCGCAACACCACCATCATCCGGTCCAACTACCTGTGGGACGAGAGCGCGGGCATCTACGAGCACTCGCTGAAACTGTGGGAGGGCCTGGCCCAGGAGCTGGACTACGACTTCCTGTTCAGCCAGCGCGGGGTGCTCAACCTCGCGCACACCCTGCAGGACATCCGCGAGGGCACCCGCCGGGTGAACGCCAACCGGCTCAACGGGATCGACGGCGAATGGCTGTCGCCGGAGGAGATCGCCAAGGTCTGCCCGGTCGTCAACATCTCCCCGGACGTCCGCCATCCCGTGCTCGGCGGCACCTGGCAGCCGCGCGCGGGGATCGCCAAACACGACTACGTGGCCTGGGCTTTCGCCCGCCGGGCCGACGAACTGGGCGTCGACCTCATCCAGAACTGTGAGGTCACCGGGTTTCTGACCGACGGCAACCGGGTCACCGGCGTGCAGACCAACCGTGGCCCGATCAACGCCGGGCGCGTTGGGCTTGCGGCTGCGGGGCACACGAGCGTTCTCGCGTCCACGCTGGGCGTCCGGCTGCCGTTGCAGAGCCATCCGTTGCAGGCGTTGGTGTCCGAGCTGCTGGAGCCGGTGCACCCGACGGTCGTGATGTCGAACCACGTGCACGTGTACGTGTCCCAGGCGCACAAGGGCGAACTCGTGATGGGCGCCGGCATCGACTCGTACAACTCTTATGGGCAACGAGGTTCGGTGCACATCATCGAGCAGCAGATGGCCGCCGCGATCGAGCTGTTCCCGATCTTCGCGCGGGCGCACCTGATCCGGACCTGGGGCGGGATCGTGGACGTCACCCCGGACGCGTCCCCGATCATCGGCCGGACCCCGGTCGAGGAGCTGTTCGTCAACTGCGGCTGGGGAACCGGCGGCTTCAAGGCCACGCCGGGCGTCGGCTGGGTGTTCGCGCACACGCTCGCCCACGGCACGCCGCATGAGTTGAACGAACCGTTCACGCTCGAACGGTTCACCACAGGGGCCCTTATCGACGAGCACGGCGCCGCGGCCGTTGCCCATTAGTACTGCGCACTAGAGGAGTCACGTTGCTGCTGATCAGCTGCCCCTGGTGCGGGGAGCGCGAGGAGACCGAGTTCCACTACGGCGGCCAGGCCCTCGTCAGCTACCCGGCCGACCCCGAGTCGCTGTCCGACACGGACTGGGCCCAGTACCTGTTCTT
>CBIMJO010000347.1:0-8236 GCA_966244135.1 uncultured Actinocrispum sp.
GCTGCTGTCGAAACGCGGCGTGATGCGGCTGCGGGTGCCGGGCGTGGACTTCTCGGCGCACTCGGCGCACATCGACGAACTGTCCGAGGACCTGGTCGGCTGCATGGCGTCGATCGAGCCGCGGGACGGTGAGATCCCGTTCTTCTCCACGGCTCGGGCCGGGTGGGTCCCGGGCCGGGATCTGGATGCGGGCTACTGGTTCGAGAACATCCGCGAGACGGTCCGGTTCGGCGAGTCCGTCCAGGAGTTGCTCGCCGCGGGGTGCGGGGTGTTCGTGGAGGTCAGCGCGCATCCGGTGCTGACCCCGGCGGTGCAGGAGAACGTCGAGGCCACCGGCGGTCCCGGTGTCGTCGTCGGCACGTTGCGGCGGGACAAGGGCGGGCTGGACCGGATGCTGGCCTCGCTCGCGGAGGCCTGGGTGCACGGCGTCGAAGTCGATTGGGACGCGGTGTGTCCCGGCGCCCAGCGCACCGAACTGCCCACGTATGCCTTCCAGCACCGTACGTTCTGGCTGGAGTCGGCACCTCGTGGCGGGGATGCGTCCGGCCTCGGCCTGACCTCTCCAGGACATCCGTTGCTGGGAGCGGCGCTGACAGTGCCGGACACCGGCGGGCTGGTCCTCACCGGCCGGTTGTCCCTGCAGTCGCATCCGTGGCTGGCCGAGCACACGATCATGGGCACGCCGATCGTGCCCGGTTCGGTGTTCGTGGAGCTGGCCGTCCAGGCGGGTGAGCAGACCGGATGTCCAGTGGTGGCCGAGCTGACCATGGACGCGCCGTTGATCCTGCCGGACCACGGCGGCGTGCACGTCCAGGTGGCGGCCGGTCCGTTGACGGACGGGCGCCGCACGGTGAGCATCCACTCGCGCCCGGAGAACGACACCACCTGGACGCGGCACGGTTCCGGGTTCCTCGCGCAGGACACCGGGGACATCCCGGAGTTCGGCGAATGGCCGCCCTCCGGTGCGCAGGCTCTTCCCGTCGCGGACTTCTACGATCACCTTGCGGCCCAGGGCATCTCGTACGGACCGGCGTTCCAGGGAGTATCGGCCGCCTGGCGGCGTGGCGACGAGGTGTTCGCCGAGGTGTCCGCGCCAGAGCGGCCGGCCGCCGAGGCGGGCCGGTATGCGTTGCACCCCGTCCTGCTGGACGCGGCCCTGCAGGCGATGGAGATCGGGCGGTCCGGCGGGCGGATGGCGTTCGCCTGGAACGGGGTCCAGGTTTTCTCCCGCGGCGGCGGTCAGTTGCGGGTCCGGCTGAGCCCCGCCGGGCCCGACGGTGTCTCCGCTGTGCTGGCCGACCCCGCCGGAACGATCGTGGCCAGTGTCGGCTCGCTGGAGCTGCGTCCGGTGCGGCCGGGCAAGTTCGCCACGCACACAGGTTCCTTGCTGGAGCTGGACTGGACGGTCCGGACCGTCCAGCCGCGAGCGGCTCGGTGGCCTTCATTCACCGAACTGTCCACAACGGACACATGTGATGCCGTTGTACTGACGTGCGCATCACAAAGTGACGACTGGCCGGTTGAGGCCAGGGAGCTGACCGGCCGGGTGCTGCGCGCGGTGCGGGAGTGGCTGGCCGATGCCCGGTCCGCGTCGGCCCGGCTCGTCGTGCTGACCAGGGGAGCGGTCGGCGACCAGGCGACGGACCTCGCCGGCGCGGCGGTCTGGGGCCTGGTGCGATCGGTGCAGACCGAGCACCCCGGCCGGTTCGTGCTCGCCGATGTCGACGACAGCCCTGCCCTGGAACTGGTGGCAGGCGCGGTGGCGACCGGCGCCGACCAGATCATGATCCGCGACGGCAAGGTGTTCACCCCAACACTGCGCCGGATCCAGTCCACAGTGGCCGGTTCGGTCGAAGGCGGTGTCCTGGTGACCGGTGCCTCTGGCGGCTTGGGCCGGCTGGTCGCCCGGCATCTGGTCGAGCGGCACGGTGTGCGGCGGCTGGTGCTAGCCGCTCGTGGCCCGTTCGATGCACCCCCACTGGACGCCGAGATCACTGTCGTCGCTTGCGATGTGAGCGACCGCGAGCAGGTCCGGGCCATGCTGGCCGAGCATCCGGTCGACGCCGTGGTGCATGTGGCCGGTGTCGTGGACGACGGCATGGCCGAGTCCTTGCGCCCGGACCAGGTCGACACCGTCTTCGCGGCCAAGGTGGACGCGGCCACCCACCTGCACGAACTGGCAGGAGACGTGTCCGCGTTCGTGCTGTTCTCCTCGGCGGCGGGGTTGTTCGGCAGTGCGGGACAAGGAAACTACGCCGCCGCCAACTCCTTCCTGGACGCACTCGCCCGGCACCGCCGAGACCTCGGCCTGCCAGCGGTCTCCGTCGCGTGGGGTGTCTGGGCCGAGGAACAGGGCATGGCGGGCCGGCTCGACCAGACCGACCTGGACCGGCTGGCCCGCACCGGAACCGTGCCGATGACCGGCGAGGAGGGCTTGGCACTACTGGACGCGGCCCTCGGCAGCGAGCGGTCCTCGGTGGCCGCGATGCGATTGACCGCCACCGCCGATGAGGTTCCCGTTCTGCTGCGCGATCTGGTCACCCAGCGCCGGGCGGCCCGCGCCAGTGCGGGAACGATGGCGGCCAAGCTCACCGGGCTGTCGCAGGAGCACCGGCTGCCCGCCCTCACTGACCTGGTCCGGGTGCACGCGGCGGCCGTGCTGGGTCACGAGAGCCCAGACGCGGTCGAGGTGGAGCGGAGCTTCAAGGAGCTCGGCTTCGACTCGCTGACCGCGGTCGAACTGCGCAACCGCTTGCAGGAGGCGACCGGCGTCCGGCTGCCCGCGACCCTGATCTTCAACCATCCCACCCCCACCGCGGTCGCCGGACTGCTCGAGTCCGAGCTTTTCGCGCCCGCTGGCGTGGCGAAGACAACCGTGGCCACGGCGTCGGACGAGCCGATCGCGATCGTCGGGATGGCCTGCCGCTTCCCGGGTGGCGTGACCACTCCGGAAGGGCTGTGGCAGTTGGTGTCCGACGGCGCCGACGTGATCACTCCCGCTCCGCCTGACCGCGGCTGGGATGCCGCGCTGTCCGGTGGTTTCCTCGACGACGTCGCCATGTTCGACGCGGACTTCTTCGGGATCTCGCCGCGTGAGGCCGTGGCGATGGACCCGCAGCAGCGGCTGTTGCTGGAAGTGGCCTGGGAGGCGGTGGAACGCGCCGGTGTCGATCCACTCTCGTTGCGCGGCAGCCAGACCGGCGTTTATGTGGGCACCCATGGCCAGGACTACGCGAACCTGACCGCGCAGGGCTCCCGGGACATCGAGGGTTACCTCATCACCGGCAACAACGCCAGCGTCATGTCCGGCCGGGTGTCCTACGTGCTGGGCCTCGAAGGACCTGCGGTCACGGTCGACACCGCGTGTTCATCGTCGCTGGTGGCGTTGCACCTGGCCGGGCAGGCACTTCGGCGCGGTGAGTGTTCGCTCGCGTTGGCCGGTGCGGTGTCCTTGATGGCAACGCCACAGGCCACGGCCGCCTTCGCCCGGCAAGTCGCATTGGCGTCGGACGGTCGTTGCAAGGCGTTCGGGGCGGGTGCGGACGGGTTCGGGATGTCCGAGGGTGCTGGTGTCCTTGTGGTGGAACGGCTTTCGGATGCTCGCCGCAATGGTCACCGGGTGCTCGCCGTGGTCCGGGGTTCGGCGGTGAACCAGGATGGCGCGTCGAATGGCCTGACCGCGCCGAACGGGCCGTCGCAGGAACGCGTGATCCGTTCGGCGCTGTTGGCGGCCGGGCTGACCGCGGACGATGTCGACGCGGTGGAGGCGCACGGAACCGGCACCGCCCTCGGCGATCCGATCGAGGCCCAGGCCTTGATCGCCACGTACGGGACCGAACGGGACCGTCCACTGTGGCTGGGCTCGGTGAAGTCCAACATCGGGCACACCCAGTCAGCGGCGGGTGTGGCCGGGGTGATCAAGATGGTGATGGCGATGCGCCATGGCATCCTGCCCCGGACCCTGCACGCCGACGAGCCGTCACCGCATGTCGACTGGTCTGCCGGATCGGTGCGGCTGCTGACCGAGCCGGTCGAGTGGACCGGAGCCCGGCGTGCCGCGGTGTCCTCGTTCGGGATCAGCGGCACCAACGCCCATGTGATCCTGGAGCACGACGACGTCGCGGACCCGGAACCCGCTGAGGACGCACTGGTGCCATGGGTGCTCAGCGCGAAGTCCGAAGCCGCGCTCCACGCGCAGGCCCACGCTCTATCGTCCTATGTGGACAATAGCGGCATTGGAGACATCGGGTTTGCCCTGGCGACAACCCGGTCCGCGTTCCCTTACCGCGCCGCGATCGTCGGCGAGACCCGCGACGACTACCTGCGCGGCCTGGCGGACCTGGCAGCGGGAAGCCCGGCGGACAACGTGATCACCGGCCGCGAAACTCCGGGCAAGCTTGCGTTCTTGTTCACGGGTCAGGGTTCACAGCGTGTTGGTATGGGTCTTGGGTTGCCTGAGTTTGATGAGGTGTGCGCGGTCGTTGATAGATATCTGGGGCGGTCACTTCGGGATGTTGTGGGTTCGGATGTGGTGCATCAGACGGAGTTCACGCAGCCCGGGTTGTTCGCTGTTGAGGTGGCGTTGTTCCGGGTGTTCGAGCGGTGGGGTGTTCGGCCGGATTATCTGATCGGGCATTCGATCGGTGAGCTGGCGGCGGCCCACGTCGCCGGTGTGCTGTCCCTGGATGACGCGGCCAAGTTGGTCGTTGCGCGCGGCCGGTTGATGCAGGCGCTGCCCGGAAACGGCGCCATGGCGGCGATCGAGGCCACTGAGACCCAGGTTGCGGCGACGCTGACCGCAGGCGTGACCATCGCCGCCGTGAACAGTCCGACGTCCGTCGTGGTGTCCGGCGACGAGAACGCGGTTGTGGCGGTCCTCGACCACTGGCGAGAACTGGGGCATCGGGTGCGCAGGCTGAATGTCAGCCACGCGTTCCACTCGCACCACATGGACGCGATGCTCGCCGAGTTCGAGTCGATCGCCTCGGGCTTGACCTTCCATGAGCCGGCGATTCCCGTTGTGTCCAATGTGACCGGTGAGCTCGCGACCGAGTTGCACAACCCGGAGTACTGGGTCCGGCACGTGCGCCAGGCGGTCCGGTTCGGTGACGGCGTGCGCTGGCTGGCCGATCAGGGCGTGACCAAGTTCCTGGAGCTGGGACCGGACGGCACCTTGTGCGCCATGGGCCAGCAGACCACGACGGCGGCGTTCATTCCGGCGCTGCGCAAGGACCGGGACGAGACGTGGGCGCTGCGAGCCGCGTTGGGGACACTGCAGGTCCACGGCGTCCGGCCCGACTGGGTGAACGTCCACAATGGAACAAGGGTGGACCTGCCGACCTATCCGTTCCAGCGCAGGAGGTTCTGGCTGGAAACTGCCGGTGGGCACGGTGATGTCATCGGTCTTGGACTCGACCGCGCGGAGCACCCGATGCTGGGTGCCCGGATCAGCCCGGCGGGTGGCGACGGCCTGCTGCTGACCGGCTGGATCTCCACCGCCGCCCATCCTTGGCTGGCCGAACGGACAGTGCTGGGCGCGATCGTGGTTCCCGACTCGGTGCTCGTCGAGCTGGCGGCCTCCACTGCGGACGGCAATGACATCGAGCACCTCACCGTGCACGCTCCGCTCGTCCTGCCGGAGCACGGCGGCATCCAGTTGCAGGTCGCGATCGACGGCTCGGAACTCGCCATCCACGCACGGATCGGTGCTGACTGGACGCTGTACGCCAGTGGCCGCATCGGTTCTATCGCCGGCACTCCTCGGCCCATCGGCGACTGGCCGCCCTCCGGCGCCACTCCGATCGAGGTCGGCCACGAGAGCGTGACGGGCGCTTGGCGCACCGGGGAGGACAGGTTCTTGGCGATCCGGCTACCGGACCATCTCGACGTCGAGGGCTACCTGATCCATCCCGTCCTGCTGGACGCGGTCACGCATGTGTTCGGTTCCCGGATGGCGGTGCCGCAGTGGCATGGGGTCCGTGTTCTCGCTGGTGGCGCTCGGGAGCTGCGGGTGCGCATCTCCGGTGACAACGCCATCACCATAGCCGACACCACCGGGCAGATCATCGCCGCGATCGACGCGATGGAAGTGGCTCCGCTCAAGCCAAGCCAGTTGTCGGCGGGAACCGGGTCGCTGCTCGAAATCGCCTGGGTGCCCGGGAACGTCCAGCCGGTGTCAGCGGACTGGCCCACGCTGAGTCTGTCCGACTACCAGCGTCTGTCCGATTTGGACACTTCGGAGGTCGTGCTGCTGGACTGCCGGTCCGAGGCGAATGATCTCGCCGCCGATGCGCGAATGCTGACCGAACGATTGCTGCTGGCGGTCCAGCTGTGGCTGGCCGAACCGAGGTGGGCCGGGTCCCATCTGGTGGTACTGACCGATGGCGCTGTCGGCGAGCCGGTGCGTGATGTCGCCGCGGCCACCGCCTGGGGGCTGATCAGGTCGGCCCAGACCGAGCATCCCGGCAGGTTCGTCCTCGCCGATGCGAGTCAGGTCACCGATGAGCTGGCCGGTGCGATCGCCGCCGGGCTGGACCAAGTGTCCATCCGGGACGGTCAGGTGCGCGTGCCGGTCCTGCGCCGCACTGATCCCGGGTCGCCGGAGTCGATCGAGGGAACTGTGCTGGTGACCGGGGCGTCCGGTGGCCTCGGCCGGCTGGTGGTCCGGCATCTGGTCGAACGACACGGGATCGGTCGCCTGGTGCTGGCCGGCCGCCGCACGCCCGAGCTGACTGAGCTTTCCGGGCTGGACGCCGAGATCATCGCGGTGTCGTGTGACGTAAGCGACCGCGACCAGGTGCAAGCGGTGCTGGACCAGCATCCCGTCGACGCGGTCGTGCATGTCGCCGGTGTGGTCGACGATGGTGTCCTGGAGACGCTCCGCCCCGACCAGGTGGGCGCCGTGTTCGCGCCGAAGGTCGACGGCGCGGTCCATCTGCACGAGCTGACCAAGGACCGGGACCTGTCGGCGTTCGTGCTGTTCTCGTCCGCGTCAGGTGTCCTGGGCAGCGGCGGGCAGGCCAACTACGCGGCTGCCAACGCCTTCCTGGACGCCCTGGCCGGGCACCGGCGGGACCTCGGCCTGCCGGCCGTGTCGATCGCCTGGGGTGTGTGGGCGGAGGAGCAGGGCATGGCCGGCCGGCTCAGCGAGAACGACCTCGACCGGCTGGCCCGGGCCGGAAGCGCCCCGCTGTCGGCTGAGGACGGCCTGGCGTTGCTGGACTCCGCACTGGGCGCGGCCAACGCGGCCGTGGTCGGCATGAAAGTCCTGCCGCAGGCCGAGTCGGCGCCCGCGCTGCTGCGGGATCTGGTCCGAGTGCCTGCCCGCCGGATCGTGCGGGACAGTGGCTCGCTGGAGTCCAGGCTGGCCGGGATGACCGGCCCGGCCCGGATGGAGGTCCTGGTCGACCTGGTCCGGGTGCACGCGGCCGCGGTGCTCGGCCACGACGGCGCGGCGGCGGTCGCCCCCGAACGGACGTTCACCGAGCTGGGCATCGACTCGCTGACCGCGGTGGAGCTGCGCAACCGGCTCCAGGACGCCACCGGCCGGACGCTCAGCGCCGGACTGGTCTTCAACTATCCGTCGCCCCAGGCGATCGCGGGCTATCTGGACAGCGAACTCACTGGTGCCGCTGCCATCGAGGAGGTGGTGGCCGCCGGGGCCGTGGACGAGCCGATCGCGATCGTCGGGATGGCGTGCCGGTTCCCCGGTGGGGTCACGTCACCGGAGAGCCTGTGGCAGCTGCTGGTGGACGGGGTGGACACGGTATCGGCGTTCCCGGCCGACCGTGGCTGGGACATCGAGAACCTGTACGACCCCGATCCGGACGCGCCCGGCAAGACCTACGCCACACAGGGCGCCTTCCTCTACGACGCACCCCTGTTCGACGCCGGGTTCTTCGGGATCTCGCCGCGGGAGGCGGTCGCGATGGACCCGCAGCAACGGTTGCTGCTGGAGGTGTCCTGGGAGGCCATTGAGCGTGCGGGGATCGATCCACGGTCGTTGCGGGGCAGCCGCACCGGCGTCTACGCGGGCACGAGCGGCCAGGACTACGTGAAGCTCGCGGAGAACCTGCCGGACAGCGAGCAGGGCTATGTCGCCACCGGCAACGGCTACTCCGATCCGCCGCAGAAGATGACGAACGCCATCATCGCGATGGATCTCGCGACCGGCGCCGTGAAGTGGGTGAATCAGGTGTTGCCTGCTGACGTGTGGGCGATGGGCTGCAAGGAGAAG
>CBIMJO010000348.1:0-8231 GCA_966244135.1 uncultured Actinocrispum sp.
GATGTAGCCGCTGAAGCCCGCGCGCCCGCAACGGATCACGTCCTGCCGCTGCTCGAGGGGTCCGACGACATCGTGCTGGTCTCGGCGGCCGCTGGTGGCATGGGGAACCTGCTGGTGCAGGCGGCCAAGAACGCGGGTGCGGTGGTGGTGGCGCTGGCGGGCGGGCCGGACAAGGTGCGGCTGGTGCGGAGCCTCGGCGCGGATGTGGTGATCGACTACCGGGAGCCGGGCTGGGCCGAGACGGTGCAGCAGGTGACGGTGGTGCTGGACGGGGTGGGGGGCGAGCCGGGACGGCAGGCTTTGGAGCGGCTGGCGCCGGGTGGGCGGATCGTGCTGTACGGGGCGTCGGCGGGTGGTGAGTTCACGCAGATCAGCACGGGTGACCTGTTCCGTCTCGGGATCACGGCGTCGGTGGCGATCGGGCCGCGGATCGCCCGGCGCGGGCTGCGGTACTTCGAGACGGCGGCGCTCGCATCCGCCTGGCGCGGCGAAGTGACGCCGGTGACGCAGGCGTTTCCACTGGCCAAGGCGGCTGAGGCGCATGTGGCGCTGGAATCACGAGGGACGGTGGGGAAGGTTGTGCTTGTTCCGTGATGCCATGATGGGGCATGTCTTCCGCTGAATTTCAGCCGTTGTCGGTGAACGTGGAGCAGGGGCCGTCCGGCCGGGTTCTCAGTGCGGCCGGTGAGATCGATACGCTCACCGCGCCGGAGCTGCGGTCACGGGTCGAGCAGTCGCTGCCCACCGCCGGTGAGGTGCTGGTGATCGACCTGTCCAGGGTGACGTTCCTGAGCTCGGCCGGGTTGTCGGTACTGGCGTGGGCACATCAGCAGGCCGAGGGGGCCGGCGGTACCGTGCGGATCGTGACCAGCGCGGGGACGGCGCGGGTGTTCGAACTGACCGGGCTGGCTGAGACGTTGAACCTGTTCGGCTCCCTCACGGAGGCCCGTGGCTGATGCTGGTTCGCCGGGAGCGGTCAGGGGACCGATACGGGATCTGGGGAGTGCACCGGGCGGCGTTCGGCCGCGATGTCGAGGCTTCGCTGGTGGATGAGCTGCGGGACTCCACGGCGTGGTTGCCGGCGTTGTCGCTCGTGGCTTTCCTGGGCGACGACATGGCGGGGCACGTGGTGTGCTCGCGGGCGACCATCGACGGGCGCCAGACGCTGGGGCTGGGGCCGTTGGGTGTGTTGCCGCGGTTGCAGGGCCGGGGTGTTGGGGCCGCGTTGATGCACACGGTGATCGGCGCGGCGGACGCGCTGGGCGAGCCGCTGATCGTGCTGCTGGGTGACCCGAAGTACTACGCGCGGTTCGGGTTCGTGCCGGCGGCGAAGATGGACATCATGCCGCAGGACGCCAAGTGGGCCAAGCATTTCCAGGCGCGGGCGCTGAGCATGTACGACTCGGGGCTCACCGGGGAGTTCCGTTACGCGGAGGCGTTCGCGCGAGCCAGTCAGTGACGAGGTGATGCTCGATGGAGTCCGTGCGGCGCTCCCCCATGGCCTGGACCTCAGCCGGGGTGAACCAGCGGGCTTCATCGAGTTCACTGCCGTCGACCTGGATGTCGGGGCTGGCGGCTTCGGCGCGGTAGCCGATCATCAGCCCGGAAGGAAACGGCCAGGCCTGGGAGGCTTGATACTGGACGCTCGCGAGGCGCACGCCGGCTTCTTCGTGGACTTCGCGGTGGACGGCGTTTTCGAGGTTCTCGCCGATCTCGACGAACCCGGCGAGCGTGGAGTAGCTCTTGGCGTTGCGGTGGCGGGCCAGCAGGCAGGTGTCCTGCCAGGTGACCAGGACGATGATCGCCGGTTCGATGCGCGGGAAGTGGAGTTTGCCGCAGATCTGGCAGTGGCGGACGTGGCCGCCGTCGCCTGCGTGGGTCGCTCCCCCACATGCGCCGCAGTACTGCTGGTTTCGGGTCCAGTGCAGCAGGCCGCGGGCGTAGGCGAGGGTGGCGGCTTCGGCGGGGTCGAGGGTGTTGAAGATCGTCCGGAGGTCGCGCGCCGGGTCGCTTGGCTCGGGGATGTCGGCGGCGAAGACCGGGGTGTCGCCGTCGAGTCCGAGGAAGACGGCTTCGGTGTCCGCGGAGACGGGCGCGTCGTCGAGGACATTGCCGTCGTGGAAGGCGATCACACGGGCATCGGGGCGGCGTCGTTGAGCGGCGAGCCAGCCGGCGTCGGCGCGGCGGGCCGGCGCACGGTCGAGGGTGAGCGCGTTGTAGGCGAGGTCAGGCATCGGGGTTCACCGGGCGTTCGAAGAAGGTCTCCAGCACCACCGTGGTCTGGGTGCCGGTGACGCCGCGGATGTCGTAGAGGCGTTTGAGGGCGCTCTGCAGGTCCTGGGTACTCGTCGCGCGGACCTTGACCAGCACCGACGTGGATCCAGCGATGATGTGCGCCTCCTGGATCCACGGCAGTGCCCGCAGTGCCTCGGCAGTGTCCGTCGCGCCCATCCACTCGTCTGCTTCGAGCTGGACGTAGGCGAGGACCGGGCGGCCGATGGCGTGGGGGTCGACATCGACCGTCGTCGCGCGGATCACGCCGCGTTCGCGGAGCTTGCGGACCCGGTCGTGGGCGGCCGCGCTCGACAGCCCGATGGCCTCGCCCAGCGCCGAGTACGGCGTCGTCGCGTCCTGTTGGAGGATGCTGAGCAGCACCCGGTCGACCGCATCGACCTGAATGACATCTGGTGAAGTCACCTTGTCACTGTATCTGATTCAGTTTCTAAGTGTTGTGACTGAACTCGGATCAGCGATGTCGACTCGAGGCTTCGAGTTGGATGGTGTGCTGGATTCGGGCGACGCGGTCGGCCAGCGGAGCCGCGGGCACCTCGACGAGGTGGAACCCGAGGTCGCGGTAGGTCTGTTCGTGGACCTGCTCGAAGACCAGCGAGTCCTCGAAACTGATCCTTCTGGCCCGAGTGTTCCGCACGAAGCCCTGGTTACGGATCAGGAACACCGTCGCCTCGTCGACACCCTCCGCCAAGACTCGATCGATCTCTTGGGCCAGCAGCCGCGACGTGGTCAAGCCCAGGTAGCGGCTCAGCGCCAGCGTGCACACTGGTGAGCGATCGAAGAAGACGATTCCATTGGCGCCCGCGCGAGCGGCCGTCTGTCGCTGCCGCTGCAGGGTGACGATGTCGTCGATGAACGTGGCGTCGTGCCGCGGACTCTCACGGCCCAGTGCGCTGTCGAGGGCGATCACGTCCGTCGCAGCCTCCTCGACAACGACATACCGTCGGGTCTCCAGCAAGCGCAACACGGCTGTCTTCCCGGCCCCCGGTGTGCCGGTCAGGACATATCCGGGCATGACGACGTCCTCTCGTGCGGGTCGTGCGACGGATGAGCAGGCGACCACTCGATGGGCCGGAAAAGGATGCTCGGCGGCAACGAGTGCCTGCCTGGGGAAGCCGAGAGCCGAGCTCGATCGGCGCGATGTCATCAACAGCATAGGCGTGGCGGCGACACCCTGTCATCGGCACGGAAGCTGGCGACGAGGTGCCTGCGGCACTGGTAAGGCCAGTGGCCCGACCAGGCGTGCAGAGATCGACACCTTCTCGATCGAGGGCCGGATCAAGGCTGTCATCGACCGCGGCGGGGAGAAGATCACCGTCGACGAGCTGGCTGGGCTGCGCAGCCACCGGGCGTCGCAGGCCGGGGACCCGCAGCGCCTAGCGAGAGCTTTGCTCGCTTCCGTCGGCGATCTCCAACACCTTCCCGGTGATCGGTTCGGCTGTTTCGGTGGCTTACCGGAGATCGATCCTGCTGCGCCCCGGGCGCTCCGTTGCTTTCAGGAGCGTGTCCCGGGAACCGCGCCGGGCTATGACATCTTCATGGGCGCGTCGTCTCGGCCACCGATCCGGTCACCGCCATGACCACGGCCTGCCAGGTCTACTCGCGTTCGGCTGTCTCCGGAGATCGGTCCGGTGGTGCTGGCTGGCGGTCTGCGGCCTCGGCCAGCTGGGCGCGTAGGTCCTGGATCTCCTTGTCCTGGTGGGAAAGGCGGGCGAGCACCTCGCCATACGCGGTTTGCACCCGGGCAAGGTTCTTCGTCGTTTCCCGGCGTTCGGCGACCGCCTCGTCCTGGGCCTGCCGTGCTCGTTCCAGTTCCGCGCGCCAGGTGGTCTCCGCTTCTTGGCGGGTCCGCCATTCGTTGTCCAGCGCTTCCTGCGCGCGTCGGGCTCGTTCCTCTTCGGCGCGGCGCGCGGTTTCCTTCTCCTGGGCGATCTCTGTGGCGAGCCTGGCCCGTTCTTCGGCGGCCGCGACCTTCTCCTCGGCCAGCGTGCGTGCAGCCTCGGCGCGATCGGCGAATGCCAGCGCCTCCGCCAGCCGCCGTGCGGTGTCCTGCTGCAACTCGGCCAGCTCCCCCAACTCCCGGCGGGTGGCCTCGAGTCGTTCCAGGGCACTTCGCTGGCCCTGTTCGGCGAGGGTCGCGCGGGTCTCCGCCTGGCCGCGGGCGCGTTCGTGCTCGGCGGTCTGCTCCCACGCGGCTTTGCGGACCGCCGCGGTTTCCTGAGCGGCCTCCTCTGCGGCTTTCTCGGCCGCGATCCGGGCCTTCTGGTCCGCCAACGCTGCTGTGAGGGCCTCTGTACGGGCCTTTTCCGCGTCGGCCACCGCTCGCTCGGCGCGTTCCACCTTCAGCATCGCGCTGGCGGACTCCGCACGGTCCGCCGCTGAGCGCGCGACCGCGCCGGTGTCCAGCTCGTCCCACCGCTTGCGGATCTCCGCCAGCTCCCGCAGCGCGGAGTCCACGACCTCACGGGTCTCCCCACCCAAGTTTCGCAACAGCTGCAGCGGCTCCTCGGCGCCCACCGCCTCCAGAGCCCGCCGTCGCCGCGATGCCTCATCCGCGTGTGCCTTGCAGCAGTACCGAACCGGCTTCCCACCCTTCAACCGCCCCCGCTCATCCCGAGCAGGTGCCGGCAGCGCGTTGGAGCACCCTTCCAACGCGCAAATCCCCAGTTCGATCTCCACATCCGTCACGCCACCAGCGTATCTCACTCGCTTACGCGTACGCGTTATTAGTTAAGCGTGTCGCGCAAGCGTAACTAATCTTAGATGGACATCCAGTGATAATGACTGTTATCACGGGTATCGGAACACGAGAGGAACCGGTGGATCTCGCGCGTGACCAGAGGCCACGAAAACTAGGAGATCGTCACCGTGACGTAACTGGCGCGGGTCGCCGGACCTCGGCAATCAGGCTGTTTTCGCGGGTGCCCCGCCCTCAGGCCCCTCACGGAACCTGAGGGCTGAACAGAAATGGATGTCAGGTGGCGAGGGTGGCCACTGGCTCGACGTTGTAGGTGAGGGCGTAGCCGTTCTCGGTGCCTACGAGCAGGTCTACGACGTCGAAGTAGCGGTCCCAGAAGGGGGTTTCGCGCAGCGCGTCGATCAGCAGCCGGTAGGCGTCGTGGTCGTCCGCCTCCCAGACCCAGATGTCGGTGACCCGCGCCGAGTAGAACTCCGTGTCGTAGAAGCGGGACCGGACGCCGTGGGTGCGGGCCTCGATCACCGGGACGACTTGGGTGGTGAAGGCCCGCACGCGTTCGTCCACGGTCATGGCCAGCCATTCAGGTGTGGTCTTGACCAGCATGAACGCGGTGACCGGCGGCGCGGTTCGATCAGTGGGCATCGACTGCCTCCGGGGTGGCCAGGACGGCGGGCTTGAGGGTCTGCGCGCACCACTGCGCGAATCCGGTGACCGGGACCGCATGCTGTGGCGAGCGCTCGACGCCCGAGTCCAAGCCCTCGTCCTTGGCGCGTTTCATGTCGACCATGCCCTCGACGAACGCTTCGTTGAGGCCGTAGCCGAGCAGAGTGGACCGCAGCTCGTCGAGCGGCTGACGCTGGTAGCGGACCGGACGGCCCAGTACCTCGGTCATGATGCGGGCCAGGTCGTTGGGCGACAGGTCCTGCGGGCCGAGTACCGGAACACTGCCGACGCCGGTCCAGGAGCGGTCCAGCAGCAGCCCGGCCGCCGTCGCGGCGATGTCGGCGACGGCCACCAGCGGGGCCGGGCGGTCAGCGGCGACGGTGTCGGTGAACACGCCGTTCTCGCGGATCGATTCGGCCTCCTCCAACAGGTTCTCGTAGAAGGACGGGTTGGCCAGGGCGCGGTAGGCGACGCCGGAGCCGGCGATGAGGTCGTCCATGGCCAGGGACGCGGTGACCAGCCCGGCTTGGGCGGCGTATGGGGTGCCGCGACCGAGCGCGGAGACGCCGACGACATGGCCGACGCCGTGGTCGGTGAAAGCCCGTGCGGCTGGACGCGTGAAGCCGCTGTAGGCCTCGTCGGGCGTGACCGAGCCGTCCGGTGGCACCAGCCAGAACACGGCGTCGGCCCCGGAGAAGGCACGCTTCACGGTCGCGGCGTCGCCGTGCGAGCCGGCGACCACCTCGACCCGCCCGCGCACGGCCTCTGGCAGCCGCGCGGGGTCGCGGACCACGACGCGCAACTCCTCTCCGCGTGCCGGCGCGGCCTCGACCAGCAGCGACAGCAGCCGCCGGCCGATGTTCCCAGTGGGGGCGGTAATGACGATCATGAAAACCCTCAGGCTCTGTGTTGGATCGGTATGGCCCCTTGATCGTGCAGACGTCCACTGCATTGCCACAATGGGAACTTCAGCATCCAATCATTGTCTGAAATGGAATAATGCCGGTGAGCAGCCCAGCCACGAACCTCGACGCCAACCTCGCCGTCGCCCTCAACGCCCTGCTGACCGAGCAGAGCGTCACCCGTGCCGCCGCGCGGCTGCACACCTCCCCCGCCGCGATGAGTCGCACCCTCGCCCGGCTGCGCCGCGTGCTCCAAGATCCACTGCTGGTGCGGGCCGGACAAGCCCTGGTACCCACGCCCCGTGCTGAAGCACTGCGGGACGAGGCCGCCGCGGTGGTGCGCCGGCTGGAGGCACTGCTCACGCCCAGCGGCGGGATCGATCCCGCCATACTGCGGCGCACCTTCACCATCCAGACCGCGGACCTGGTCGGCGCGGCGCTGGCACCCGGTCTGCTCGCGCTGGCCAGGCACGAGGCGCCGAGCGTCACACTGCGGGTGCTGGCCGAGGAGTGGGAGGCAGGCCCCGCGCTGCGCGAGGGCCGGATCGACCTGGAGATCGGGGCCATCGACCACGTCGACCCGGAGACCCAGGTCGAAGAGCTGGTCACGCTGCGGATGGCGGCCGGCGTCCGGGCTGGGCACCCGCTCGCCGAAGGACCCCTGACGCCCGCCGGGGTGGCCGCGGCCGAGCACGTGGCGGTCAGCCGCCGGGGACGTTTCACCGGGCCGATGGACGCGGCCTTGGCCGAGCACGGGCTCAGCCGGCGGGTCAGCGCCGTCCTGCCCAGCCATCTGGCGGCGATGGTGCTGGCCGTACACAGCGACGTGGTCTGCCTCGCGCCGACCGCACTGCCGGGCGAGCCGCCTTCACCGCTCAGCGACGCGGCGCACGCGCTGGGACTGCGCCTGCTGGAAATCCCGCTGCCGCTGCCACCACTGACGATCGGCATGGCCTGGCATCCGCGCCACACCGCCGACGGGGCCCATCAGTGGCTGCGTGGCGCCGTGCGCCGGGTACTCCGACCGGCGACGGCTGAGTAGCGCCCGGAGTCGACGGCCGGGATGCCAGATCAACGCCACCGGCCGTCGACCCGCGCGATGGTGAGTAGGGTGGGACCTGTTGATCATGTCCTGGTCACTGGGGTGGGCTTGATTGCCGGCGAGAGGGCCGTGATTCGTGCTCTGGGCACGAGCGGCCGCAGGGCCGCGCGACCGCGAAATCCCGATCGTCCTGCTCACCTCGCAGGACTGACCCCGGAAAGGCAGGGAGGACCATGGCTTCCACCAGGCACGACGGTGACACCTGGGACCTGGCGTCCAGTGTCGGCGCGACCGCCACCATGGCAGCGGCGGCCCGGGCGATAGCGACCCGCGCGGATCGTTCGCTCATCGACGACCCGTTCGCCGAACCGCTTGTCCGGGCGGTCGGCATCGACCTGCTCACCCGGCTGGCGAGCGGTGAAACGCCGCCCGACGATGTGGTCGGGCAGGTGTGGATCGACGTCGCCAAGATACGGGCCAAGTTCTACGACGAGTTCTTCCTCGACGCGACGAACGCGGGCATCACGCAGGCCGTGATCCTGGCCTCGGGACTGGATTCCCGCGCGTACCGGCTGCCCTGGCCGGCCGGGACCGTGGTGTTCGAGCTCGACCAGCCCCAGGTCATCGAGTTCAA
>CBIMJO010000349.1:0-8231 GCA_966244135.1 uncultured Actinocrispum sp.
CTATCAGGGACACTTCCAGGTCGTATCCCATTCCGGTGGCTTCGAGGTTGGCGCGGAAATTGCCGTCGATGAGACCGACTGTCGGGAAGTTCTGGATTCCGCAGAATCCCAGCCGGGTGAGTTCGGGAAGGAAGACATCTGGCTGGTAGAACGGGTCGGTGCCGTTGACCCCGGCCAGGACGGGAGTGTTCCTGACCACCGGGAGGATTTCCCGTCCCATGTCGACGACGATCTCATTGGCGTTCCCGTAGGCCAGCAGGCCGGCCAGCGAACCCCGGCCGGCCATCCGGTATCTGCCCGAATTGAACACAGTGAGCAGGTCGATTCCGCCTGCTTCCTGCGCTTTCGCCGAGAGGCCGATCCCGGCGCCGCCCCCGATGATCGGTTCACCGCGGGCGGCCTTGTCGTGCAGCCGGCGCATGACCTGGCTGCGGGTGAATCGCGGCATGCGACAACTTCTTACGCAGGAGGACGAGTACCGCGCTGATGTCGTGGTCGTCCAAACCGTCCGAGACGGCATCGGCGAGTTTTTTCTGCGCGCCTGAAACGACTCCGTCGGCGGTGCCGCCGGCCGCCAGGACCAGGCGAAGGTCCTTTTCGGCCAGTCCGAGGGAGAACTGGGTCGGGCCGGGGTCGTCGATTTTCGCGCGAATGCGCGGCATGAGCGGACTGACGACCGTCCCTTCGAGAGCGCTCAGCGCGAGTTCGGTGTCCAGGCCGAGTTCGTCGGCCAGTGCCAGTGCCTCGCCGACCATGACGAACGACGCACCGAGAATGATGTTGACGAGCAGTTTCACCGATGCGCCCGCACCGAGCGGGCCGAGATGTTTGACTTTGCCGAGCAGACCGAAAATGTCCGTCAGTGCGGCGATGTCCTCGTCCGCGCCGCCCGCGAAGATGCCGAGCTCGCCCTTCTGGGCCGCCGGGAGGCTGCCCTTGACCGGGGCGTCGACCAGGTGGACGCCACCGGGAAGCCGGTCACGGACGGAAGCGACGGCCTGCGGGCCGATGGTGGACATCTCGACCACGATGGTGCCGTCGGCCAGCGCCTCGGCGGCGCCGTCGCTGCCGAAGAGCACCTCGTCGACCGCCTCCGGTCCGGTGAGCATCGTGATGACGACCTCCGCGTCGAGCACGGCCGCGGCCGGCGTGCCCGCGGCCCGGGCACCGGCCTCGGCCAGCGGCGCGGTGCGCTCGGCGGTCCGGTTCCACACGACGACGTCGTGGCCCGCCGACACCAGCCGGGCGGCCATCAGCGATCCCATTCGGCCCATTCCAAGAAACGCGATTCGAGTCACGAACGCGACCGTACTCGACCTTGCCGGTGCTGCCGAGGGAGGACTCACCACGACTGATGCGGGCCGCTGGCAAGTCATCCGCTGATCCGACACAAGATCATCGGTCACTGTCGGTAATTGTCGGTGGGCGCCACACTGCGTTTCAAAACACTGATGTTCATCAAGTTAACCCGGATGGTCTATTTGTTGTTTACTTTCCGTTCAGCTACGGTTGGGCCGCTCTCAAGGGGGAGGGCACCGGGCGAGGAGAGCAAATCATTTGAGGTTTGGGGAACGATGCACAACGCCGTTAGGCACTGCCTCCGGTGACAGCGTGTTGGCCTTGGGGGACACATGCGTGACGACGATGAAGCTCGGCCAAGTCGCTCACCTGCGACTTTGCCGGTGAACGGCAATGTGGTTCGACTTGTTGCGAACCAGGTCGGCCAATTGCCCGGGAACTGCGCGATTCGCGAGGCGATATCGGGCAAAGCGCTCACATATCGGCAACTCTGGGACCAATCGGGCAGGCTCGCCGAGCAATTGGCCAAAACGGGCATTTGCCCTGGAGATGTCGTCGGTATCGGCGCGGGCCGGTCGATCACCTTGGTCACGGCGATTCTGGCGATCGCCCGGACGGGAGCGGTCTACCTCCCACTCGATTCGGCCGCTCCCGTTGACCGGCAGGCCGCCCTGCTGGCCGATGCGCGGGTGAAAGCCCTGGTGACAGAGCCGGGATCGGCGAACTGGACCGCGTTGCCCGCGAACGTGCGGCGGGTGCGACCGGAGGTCTTCCAGGCCACTTTCACGGAGGCCGCTTCAGATTTCTCGGACGCACAGGTGGACGGCGGCGCACCGCTCTACGTGAACTACACCTCGGGCTCGACCGGCCTGCCCAAAGGGGTCGTGGTGCCGCACCGGGCCGTCGAACGCCTGGTGACCGGGCCGAAGTTCTGCACGATCGAGCCCGGTGACCGGGTCGCGCACCTGTCGAACCCGGCGTTCGACGCGACGACCTTCGAACTGTGGAACACCTTGACCAGCGGTGGAACGATGGTGGTCCTGCCCACCGTCACCGACCTGCGGCTCGACGACTGGCTCGCACTGCTCGTGGGAGAACGCATCACGACGATGTTCCTCACCACCTCGCTGTTCCACATGGTCGCGCGCGAGCGCCCGGCCGCGTTCGCCGCGCTCAAGACCGTCGTGGTCGGCGGTGAGCAGATGGATCTCGCTGCCACACAACGGGTTCTGGCTTGTGGCCCACCGGAGCGGCTGGTCAACGGGTACGGTCCGACAGAGACCACGACGTTCGCCGCCTACTACGACTGCGCGCCGGAAAGCCTGGCCGGCCTCGACCGCGTGCCCATTGGTTTCGCCTTGCAGGACACCAGGCTGTACATCCTGGACGACCAGCTACGACCAGTTTCCCCTGGGGAGAACGGGGAACTGTGCATCGGCGGGCCGGGTGTCGCGCTGGGGTACCTCGGCCGGCCGGAGCTGACGGCCGAACGGTTCGTCGAGGAGCCCGGCAACCCGGACGCGGTCGTCTACCGCACCGGAGACCTGGCAAGGAAACTTCCCAGCGGTGCGGTGGAGCTGGTCGGCAGACGGGATCGGCAGGTCAAACTGCGTGGGTTCCGGATCGAGCTCGAAGAGATCGAGTACGCGATCCTGGGCAGTGGGCTGGCGGACAGCGCGTTCGTGGAGAAGGCCGGCGACGGTCCGGGCGCGTTCCTCGTCGCGTTCGTGCTGCCCGCACTGTCCGCGGACGTCACGAGCCTGCAACGGAAGTTGACCGATCACCTCGATCGCGTCCTTCCCGCCTACATGGTGCCGGCGCGGTGGTTCACCGTGTCCGAGCTGCCCTACGGACCCACCGGTAAGATCGACCGGGCCGCCCTGCTGGGGTTGCTCGACGAGAAGCCTGCTGCCGCAGGGGAGGATCCGGCAGGTGACTCCGCCGGGGAGCAGTTCGCCTCGATCTGGCGCGACGTCCTCGGGGTGAGCACGGCCGGACCCACCGACAACTTCTTCGACGCCGGCGGGAACTCGATCCTCGCCGTGCAGTTCGTCTCGCGGGTGCGGGAACGCCTGGCGGTTGATCTGGAACCGGTCGATGTCCTGCTCACGCCGTCCTTCGCCGACCTCGCCAGCCGGGTGGTTCAGCACGTTCCGGCGACTTCATAAAAGTCCTTTCGCTGTAACGGTTCCGCGTGGCCGATGGCCATCGGGCCCGCTGCTGACCTGACTATCACGGAGACCTTGCCAGTGAGTGAGTTACTCCAGCCTGCCCTGAGCGGGCGGCGCACGCGGGAAGCGCCGCTGTCGTTCGCCCAGGAACGGCTGTGGTTCATCTACGCGACCGCACCCGACAGCCCCACGTACAACGTCCCGCTGCTGGTCACCTGGCACGCCACGATCGACCAGGCCGCGCTCAGGGCCGCGCTGCGCGCGGTCGTCACCCGGCACGAAGTACTGCGCACGACCTACCGTCTGCGCGACGGGGCCCCGGTCCAATGGGTCGATGATCCAGCCGATGTGCCGATCGACGTGGTGGATGCGTCCGAATGGGACGATGACCGCGTGCGCACCGATGCGTTGCGCAGTGCCACCGCCGGTTTCGACCTCAGCGCTGGGCCGGTGATCCGCTGTACCGTGTGGACTCGAAAGTCCGCAAAGGACTGCATGCTGCTGAACGTGCACCACATCGCGATCGACGGCTGGTCGCTCGCCACGCTGTTCGACGACCTGGCCGAGGCGTACCGGCAAGCACTCGATGGCGCCGAGCCACGGCTGCCGGATCTGCCCGTCCAGTACGCGGACTTCGCCGTGCGGGACCGCGAGGCGTTCGAGCTCGACGGCACGCGGACGTTGCTGGCCGACCGCGCCGAGATGCTGCGAGCGATCCCGGGTGACCTGGTCCTCGAGCAGAACCGGACGCCCGGGCGCCGGCCCGTCCGGCCCGGCGGCGAGTACATCTTCGACCTGCCGAAGCCGTTGCTGGCCAGAGTGGACGAACTGGCCAGAACCGCCCGCCTGACCCCGTTCGTGGTGTTCCTCGCCGCGTACCAGGCGGTGCTGCAGCGCTGGTCGGGCCGGGAGGAGTTCCTGGTGGGCACCATCACGGCCAACCGTCAGGCAAGCGACGTCGAGAACCTCGTGGGATGCTTCGTCAACACGGTGCCGCTGCGGTGTGCGCCACGGCTCGAGGACACGTTCGCCGCGCTGTGCGGCCAGGTTCGCATCGAGGCGTTCAGATCGCTGACCTACCAGCGGATCCCGTTCGACCGGCTGGTGACCGCCGTGTCCGGTGCGCAGGCCGGCTTCGCGCCGGTCGGCTTCGCGCTGCAGAACATGCCCGAGCCGCAACCGAACGGGCACTGGGGGCCGCCGGAGCTGCTGCCGACCGGGACCGCCAAGTTCGACCTGGTTCTGGTGCTGGAGAACGGCCCGGCGGGAATGCGCGGCCGGATCGAGTACGACGCTGACCGCTACACCGCTGAGCTGGCCCGGCATCTGGGCGGCAACTACCTGACACTGCTCACCGCGGCCGTCGAGGCGCCCGGCACGACGCTCGCCGGGCTTCCGCTCAGCCCACGGGCAGGTGGGTATCCGGCCGGCGTGCTGGTGGGCGCCCACCAGGATCTGGGCGACGCCACGTCCGTGCTCGACCTGGTGGCGCAGCGCATGTCCACAATGGATCCTGATGCTTGTGCGGTCAGTGCCGCCGGTACCGCGACGACCTGGCGCGAGCTGGACACCTGGTCCTGGGCTCTCGCGGCCTGGCTCACGGACAGGCACATCGGGCGAGGGGCCTTCGTGCCTGTGCTCGCCGCCCGCGGCGCGGGCCTCGTGGCCGGCTGGCTCGGCGTCCTTCGCACCGGCGCCGCCTACGCCCCGCTGAGCCTGGACACTCCCGCGGACCGGTTGGCGCACATCCTGCACGAGCTGCGGGCATCGGTGGTCGTCGCCGACCAGGCCGGCGCCGCGCTGCTGAAACGTCACGACATGCCCATCGAGGTCGCTCGCATCGAGGACTTCGCACTGATACCAGGCGGTCCGCCGGCCGAACCCCCACGGCCGGCGGACCGCGATCCCGCCGTGGTGATCTACACCTCGGGTACCACCGGGCGGCCGAAGGGCGTACTGGTGCCCCACGGAGGTATGGCGAACACCACGCTGTGGTGGGGCCGGGACATCGACTTAGGCCCCGCCGACCGGGTGCTCTGCACCTGGTCGACGTCCTTCGACGGCGCCAGTCACGAGGTGTTCCGGTCGCTGATCGCGGGTTCCGAGCTGGTGTTCGCCGACGACGACGAACGACGAGATCCCGTTGCGCTGGCCCGGTTACTACGCGAGGTCACCGTCACATCGATGACCCCGAGCCTGCTGCGGGCGATCCTCGACGCAGACGAAGGCGGCCCCACCACGTTGCGAACGTTGTACGTCGGCGGCGAGGGACTACCGGTGGCACTCGCGCGCGAATGCCTCGACCGGTGGGACGTCCAGATGCGTAACATCTATGGCCCCACCGAGGCGTCGTGCATCAGCACCTACGCCCCGGTCGACCTGTCCGGCGGCAAGGCACCCGCGATCGGCGTGCCGGTGCCGAACACCAGGTGCTATGTGCTCGGTGCGCACCAGGAGGAACTCCCCGCCGGAACACCAGGGGAGCTGTATGTGGCGGGTGTGGGTGTCGCACTGGGCTACCTCGGTCAGCCGGAGACGGCATTCCTGGCCGACCCGTTCGCGCCGGGTGCGCGCATGTACCGCACCGGCGACCGGGTGGTGCTGCGGCCCGACGGCCTGATCGAGTACCTCGGCCGCACCGATGACCAGGTCAAGGTTCTGGGCAACCGGATCGAGCTCAGCGAGGTGCGCCGGCTGCTGGAGGAACAACCCGCCGTCCGCTCGGCGGCCGTCCAGGTCGGCGGCGATCCCCAGCGGGTCACCGCCTGGGTCGAACTGTCCGATGTGGACCATATGCCGACCAGGGACGAGGTGCTGCTTCCCCTGCTGCGCTGGCTTCCCGCGGCCGTCCTGCCGGCCGAGGTCTACGTGGTGGACGCGATCCCCATGACCGGCAACGACAAGACGGACGTGGTCGCGCTCGATGCCATGCGCTCCAACCCGCTCGCGCATGCGACGCGATCGGATGTGGATCTGACACCCGGTCAGCAGCGAGCGGCACAGGTGTTCGCGGAGGCGCTCGGCCGGGACGCAGCCGAGTTCGGGCCGGACACGAACTTCTTCACCCAGGGCGGGCACTCGCTGCTCGCGGTGAAGATGCTGTCCTCGGTGGACACCGAGGTCGTCCTCCGGGACTTCCTGGCCGAACCGACCGTGGCCGGACTGGCGGTCCTGCTGGCCGTCGGCGCCGAGCGCCGGACGGCCACGGCGGTCACCGCTGACAGGTTCCCCGCTTCCCCGGTGCAGCAACGGTTCTGGATGATGGATCGGGTGACGGCGGTGCGGACCGCTTATCTCGCGCCGGTCATCACGGAGATCACCGGCCCGGTGGATGTGGCGGTGCTCGGCCAGGCGGTGGAGCTGGTGCTCGGCCGGCATCCCGCCCTGCGGTCCCGCTTCGCTTTGGACCTCAAGCAGCGCAAGCTGTTCTGCACCACCGACGGGCCCGCGCCGGAAGTGACGGTGACGGACGCAGGCACGTGGACGGCCCAAGAGGTCCGCGACCACCTGGCCGGCATCTGCTGGACCCCGTTCGACCTCGCGGTCCAGTCGCCGGTCCGCGGCGAGCTGGTCAGGACGGCCGGACGCATCCTGCTCGTCCTCGCGGCACACCACATCGTCACCGACGGCTGGTCGCAGCAACTGCTGTCGGAGCAAATCGCGGAGGCCTACCAGGCGCGGCTCGACGGACGCGAGCCCCGGCTGCCCGAGGCGATCCACCCGGCGGCCCTGGTCGCGGTGCAACCGCCGGACGACCAGGTGGCCGAAGTGATCGCGCGGTTGACCGATGCACCGACGGACGTCGACCTGCCGCACGACCGCGCCCGCACCACTATGCAGTCCACCGCGGCACTGGTGTGCCGGACACTTCTGGATCCCCAGCTCACCAAGGCGTTGCGCGGCATCGGGGCCGAGCTGGGGTGCACCACCTTCATGACCACGGCGGCGCTACTGGCGGCGACGCTGGCCCGTACCCGTGGGCAGCGCGACTTCCTGTTCGCGTTCCCTTGGGCCGGAAGGGAAACAGCGGCGAGCGCGACGGCTGTGGGCATGTTCGTCAACACTCTCGTGCTGCGGGCGGACCTGCGCGGCGAACCGACGTGGCGGCACCTCCTGGAAGGAGTGCGGGAGCACAGCACCTTCTGCTACCGCAACGCGAACGTGCCGTTCAACGCGGTCGCCACGGCCCTGCACCCGGACCGGGACCTGAGCAGGCCGGCGCTGACCCCGGTGTACCTGAACGCGTTGTCCGCGCCGGCCGAACCCGCCCAGCTCGGGTTCGGGACCCGGAGCCGTTATCTGCAACCGGATCCGCTGCATGTCAAGTATGAGCTCGAGGTCACCGCGACCGATCATCCGGAGACCCTCGAACTCGCGTGCGGTTACCCGACCGGGCTGTTCGACGAGCCGACCGTCTCCGGCCTGCTGACCGCTCTGGAAGCCGCCGCCGCCGACCTGGTGGCCGAGCCCGACGCACCCGTCCTGAAGGAGATCTGACGTGAACACGGTTCGACCCGCGACCGACGAGCCGCGCACGCTCGAACGAGTTCGCCTGGCGTGGGCGGAAGCGCTGGACATCGAGATCGTCCCGGACGACGTCAGCTTCTTCGACGCGGGCGGCGACTCGCTGCTGCTGATGGTGCTGCTGGAGCGGCTCAACGCGATGACCGAACTCGACCTGGAGGCCGCGGACTTGTTCCAGCACAACACGGTTCTTGCTCAGGTCGCTCTGATCGACCAGCCCGGCGCGGCGCGTTCGCT
>CBIMJO010000350.1:0-8229 GCA_966244135.1 uncultured Actinocrispum sp.
TGGGGGCGCCGCCGGTACACCGGGCGCGGCCGGGTCGGCGCTCGGTGCCGGCGCTCTGCGGGCCAGCCGCTCGTCGATGGCGGCGAGCTGGCGCGTGAAGCCGAGCTCCGCATAAAGGGCACGCAGCGTGTCGAGGTTCCGCGCGCCGTGGTTGGACACCATGATCCCGCTGACCCCGTGATCCAGCGCCAGCAACGCGTCCGAAGGATGCACAAGCCCTTTGACGACAATGGGTAACGCCGTCAGCTCACGCAGCCGGGCGATGTGCTCCCAGGAGAGGTCCGCGGCCATCTGGATGGACCGGACCTCGCCGTCGCCGGTCAGGTTCCGCATGGTCTCGCAGGCGAACCCCGGCGGCAGGTCGAGGAACCCGTTGCGCAGGTCCCGTTCCCGCGACCCGTAGACGGTCGAGTCGACGGTGACCACGAGCGCCTGGCAGCCCGCCCGTTCACCGCGCCGCACGAGCGCCTCGGTGACCGCCCAGTCCGGCTGCACGTACAGCTGGAACCACGGCACGAAGCCACGCCCGCCCGCCGCCGCGACCTCCTCGATCGCGACGGTCGAGCCCATGCTGACGATCATGACCGTGCCCGCCGCCGCGGCCGCCCGCGCGGTGAGCCGTTCGCCCTCCGGGTGCGCGAGCCGGTGGAACGCCGTCGGGGACAACAGGACCGGCATCGTGATGTCCGTGCCCAGCACAGACACCGCCAGCTCCCGTTGCCCAGCGGCCCGCAGCACCCTGGGTAACAGGCGCAAGCGGGCGAACGCGGTTTCGTTCGCCCGCAAGGTCACCTCGTCCTCCGCGCCGCCGGCGACGAAGTCGTACACGTCGGCGGGCAGCCTTTCGCGCGCGAGCTCCTCGAACCCGCGCACCGAGAGGGGTGCGGACATCAGCCCGCGGGCGCGGTGAGGATGGTCTGCAGCAGCCGTTCGGCGAGGAAGTCGTTGAGCGGCCGCCGGTGCGCCTCCTCGCCGGTCCAGTCGTTCTCGAGGTTCTCGGCGATGTGGTGCTCGGCGAGCACGTCCGCGCCGCGGTAGTGCCGGATGACGGGGTGCAGGTAGGCGGCCTCGTGCGCGCGGCCGGGGTCGTTCTGGCCGACCCGCCGCACGGTGATGTCGAACGGGTCGACCTTGTCGTGCTCCGGGCCGTACTCGAGGGTGATGGTGAAGTAGTCGCCGGTCAGGGTGTCCCGGGCGTAGTCGACGGGCATCTCCTCGTAGTACCTGGCATCCCGGCCGTCCGGCACGATCACGTCGCCGAGCATCTGGAACTGCTGCCAGAGCGCGGAACTGCGGTTGACCCGGGCGATGATCGCGTCGGTCAGCGCGGCGGAGCCGGACCGGTGGGTGGTGTGCGGCCATGCGATGCCGTGGTTCTTGTGGTCCAGGATCCGCGACAGCGCCCGGACGGTGTACCGGAAGCCGTGGATGAACCCGCTGGTCGACTTCTTGAAGTCGCGGACCTGCTGCAGCGTGCCGGCGAAGTAGAGGCCGGGGACGTTGGTGGACTCCCATTCGCTGGTCTGCGCCGGGAACCGGTCCTTGATCACCCGCTCCGGCCGGGCGCTCGGGGCGAAGATCGAGTCGTCGAGCCGGAAGCCGGTGCACGCGATCACGCGGTCGTAGCGGATGTCCTTGACCACCTCGTCGGCCCTGGAGAAGCTCACCGACACGAGGTAGCCCTCGCCGTCCTTGGCGATGTTGAGGATGTTGCCGTCCAGGATCGCGTTCTGCGACTTGAGCTGGTAGGTGTCCAGGAAGTTGTTGTTCACCGCGCGCAGGTGGCCGACGAAGTGCGTGCGCCAGGCCAGTTTCAGCGAGCCGGGGCCGGCCACGTGGATGACCGCCGCGGTCTCGACCAGGTTGTCCGCGGTCTCGAACGCCGAGTTGCCCTTGCCGATGATGAGCACCCGCTGGTCGGTGAAATCATCCGGGTCGACCGACACCGTGCCGTACTGATCCACCGTTTCGATACCCGGGATATCGGGAATGTACGGTGCGCCCGGTCCGGTCGCCACGATCACGTTCTTCGCGGTGTGCGTCTCGCCGTGCTCATCGGTGACGCGGAAGCCGGTGTCATTGGCGTCTTCAGCGACTTCGACGACCCGTGTCGAGTACTTCACGTTCAGGTTCAGGCGTTCGGCGTAGTCGTTGAGATAACGGACCATGTCGTCGGCGGCCGGGAAGTAACGCGGTGTGTAACCGGTGAACAACAGGTCCTCGCGGTCGGACAGCAGCGAGTTCCAGTCCATCCGCAGGTTGAACTCCGGGTCCTTGAACCCGGTGTACCGCTTGTTGATGGAGATGAGGGTGCGGTGCCGCGGGAACGTCCCGAAGAACGTGCCGGCCGCGGGACCCGCCTCCAGAATCACGTAGTCGTGCCCGGCTCGCTGCAGAAAGTAACCGAGCTGCAGCCCGGCCGGGCCGGCACCGATGACCAGATAGTCCATGCGCACATTTCCTCCGCCGACGCCCGTTGTTCGCAACGGGTCACTACGCATGCGCATTCGGTTCTGTTCAATGGTGGACCGGAAAAGTTCAGACCGTAAGTGTCAGTTTGTTGCCGCCACCTAACTATTGCTTCGTTGCCACAAACATGGTAGTGGATCATGGCGACAATCCGGGCATTGCGCGCGGGCGGTCCGACCGCGCATCCGTTCGGCCACTGTTCACGCAAACCCCGGCGAACTGCTTAGTTGGTCACCTAACCTGCTCGGCATGCGCCTGCTGCCCGTCCTGCTCGCCGCGGCTCTGGTCGTTCCCGCCGCGAGCGCCTCCGCCGACACGCCGTTCGCCTCGGCCATCTTCAAGGCCACGCACAACAGCTATTCGGGTGGTGCCAAGCAGTCCATCACCTACCAGCTGGACCACGGCGTGCGGTTCATCGAGTACGACGTGCACGACAACGGTTACGCGGGCGACTACCAGATCGGCCACGACAGTCCCGGCAACCAGGTCGACCACGCCGGCAACCCCGCGTCGAACAACCTCCGCGACTGGATGTCGGTGGTCAACACGTGGTCCGCGCAGCACTCCACGCACGCGCCGATCGTCGTGATGCTCGACCTGAAGGACGACCTGACCGACAACCCGTCGTTCGCCGCGGGGAACATGACCGCGTTGAACGCCTCCATCTCGAGTGTGTTCGGCTCACGGCTGGTGCTGGCCAAAGACGTTCCAGGAACGCTGCCGTCGGTGGACAGCCTGCGCGGGCGCGTGATCGTGTTGCTGTCCGGTGACTCCGGCAGCCGCGCCGAGTACAAGCGGGATGTCGGCTACAACCCCGCGGTAGCGCTGAACGGGCGCGGCCAGATCGTCGAGGTGCACGACTCCGGCGCCGGTGGCCTTTGGTACTGGACCGGGACTTATGGCGCCGATGGCCGGGTGACCTGGCTGCGGCACGGCAAGTACGACAACGGCCAGACTCCCGCGGTGGCGTTGAACGACAACGGGACGCTCGTCGAGGTCCACCAATCCCAGTCCGCCTCAACGCTTTGGTCGCACGTCGGCCAGCTCGACAGCCAGGGCGAGATCACCTGGTCGGCGAGCGCCCAGTTCGACAACGGCGTGCAGCCCACCGTCGCCTTCACCGGCCCCAGCACCGTGCGCGAGATCCACAAGAGCCAGAACAACAGCCAGAACTGGACCTGGAACGGCACGGTCGGCAGCTCCTCGGTGTCCTGGTCCGGCAACGCCAAGACCTCCGATCCGCGCTACGCCAAGTCCGTCTCCGGCCCCCTGTCCGTCTGGACCGGTGCCGACGGCCCCACCCCCAGCAACACCCTCCGCTACACCACGCCCGCCACCAGCGGCGGCCGGATCCGCTACCAGCAGGTCGCCTTCGACGAGTTCCAGGCCGGTGAGAACGCCGACCTGCAGCAGGGCGCCCAGTTCTACGCCTCGACCGCGACGGACTCCAGCTTCATCGTGAACTCCCGCAACGCCGGGAAGATCGTCCGCGGCTGGGACTTCGACTCCGCGTCCGACGCCACCACGCCGCTGGCCAACTACCCGGCCACCAACGACCCGTGGAGCTCCTGGTACGCGAGCCTGACCGCCAACGCCGTCCAGTAACTCAGGTGCGCACGATCCGGGCCCAGGTCCCCTCCAGTCCCGCGATGGGCCCGGACTCGTCGCTCTCCGCGTACCCGGACGGCCAGATCCGCCTCGGCAAGGGCTCGACGTCCGTGCGAACCAGCGCGTCTGTCTCGGCAATGAACCTCGTCGCTTCGAACTGCGCATTCCCCAGAAAGACAGCGTCCGCGAACGTCGCCGACAGCAGCTCGCCATATCCCAGGTCGAAGTCCAGCAGCGTCGCACCCGCCAGGTCCAGCGTGATGTCCGGCCAGAACGTAGTGCCCACGGCGCCGGTGCTGATGTTCACCGCGCCTTTCGGAGGTGGGTGGCCAAGATGCGTTGTGCGGTCAGGCGAACCTGCTGTTCCTGGACCGCCGGCTCGGATTCCGGATGCGGCGTGTAGGGCATGCGAAGGTAGGCGCAGAGGACGTTCACGATCGTCTGGCGTTGATCAGGAGTGTTCTGGGCCAGGCGTTCCAGGGCGTACATCCCGGCCAGGCGGACGGGGGCCTTGTCGGAGCCGAGCTGGTCCGCGGCCTTGGTGTACGCGTCGATGACCCGGCGTTCGGCCGCGTCCGCTTCCGCCGCCGCGGCCACACGCTCCTGGTGGTCTTGATCGAAATCCTTCTGGCGCAGGGCGATCTCGCTGGTCCGCTGGCGCCGGGCGGCCAGCCAGAGGGCTCCCGCGCCCCCAGTCCCGACCACGATCGTGCGCGTGCGCAGAATCCGGTAGGCCAGCCGGTTTTGCCGTTCCATGTGCGGGATCTCGTTGGGCGCGCCTGCGGGGTTACAGGTCCGCGCTGCCTTCGCGGTAGATCTTGGCCGCGGCGATCCGGCCCTGGCGCACGCGGTAGAAGCCCGCGATGAAGAAGACCTGGCCGCTCACCGCCTCGCGCAGCTGGCAGGCCACCCTGTCCCCGTCGGCCAGCAGGTCCATGATGGTCAGCTGGGGTTTGAGGCTGGTGATGGCGCCGCCGAAGAAGTCGGTGAGGCCTTGGTAGCCCAGGATGACCGTCTCACCGGTGACCCAGCGGGCGTCCTCGGTGAAGCCCGCCATCAACGCGTTGATGTCGCCACGGTTGAAGGCGTCCACATGCGTGCGTACGACAGCAGCGGCGTCCAGTCCATCCATTGAGACAGTCTGGCAGAGCGTGCGGGGCGCCTGAACCTTGGCGCCCCGCACGCTGAATCACCGCAGGGAGTACGCGTCGATGATGGTCTGGTCAACGGAGTTGCCCGCCCGGTCCGCGGCGGTGGCCCTCAACGAGACCGACTTGGCACTGGATGGCTGGCACAGCAGCGCATAGCCGCCGATCACCGGTGCTGTCTGCCAAGTGGCGCCTTGATCATAGGAGACCTGGACGGACCGCAACCGCTGCCTCGATGTCGTGCCCGGCTGGTTCTCGACCGAGACCGGCAGGGCGAACAGGCCCTTTCGAACAGATCCATTGTCGTCCAACGCGGGCGTGAAGCGGACGGCGGAAACAGGGTGCTGCTTCACGCCGGTGCTCCGGTCGCCGGTGAAGGTCCACGTGCCGGAGACCTTGGTCGCCTGGGTGTGCCCGGTGCGGGTCGCCTCGGTGGTGATCCGGTACGTCGCCAGGCCCGCGGGCAGGACGAACCGGCCCACCCCGGCATCCGAGGTCTGGCCGAGCAGTTCGTCGTTGCGGTACAGCTTGGTCGAGGCCGAGGTGGTGGCCGAGAAGCCCGCGTTGCCCGCGCCATCGCTGAACAGCGGCAACGCGACCACCATCAGGTCGTTGCGTTGCTGCACCCACAAGTCGTCCCGCGTGTCGGGGAACGCGGGACCGAAAACGCCGCGATACAACGACTCCGAGTACGTCCGGCCAGGCGCGTACGACTTCACCGCGCCGGTGAACGACTCGTAGTTCTCCCCCGGCAGGCTCAGCCGGCGCGACCAATCGGCGTTGTCACCGCCGTAGAACTCCGTGTACACACCGGCTTTGACGGATGTCAACGCACCCCAGCCCCAGTCGGCGCGCTCGTTGTGCGGCGACGAGGTCAGCCCGACGTACGACTCGCCGGCCACCGCGCCGAGGTGCACCTGGACCTTGGCCAGGTCCGACGGCTTGATCACCTTCGACAGACCGGTGTGCAGCCCGCCCTTGCGGTACCAGGCCAGCCCGTACAGCCCGGCGTCCGAAGTCCAGTTGGTGGCGACCTGGCCGGTGGCCTCGTTCGGCGGGGCGTCCGGGCCGACCTGCGCGAACCCGAGGTTGCTCACGTCACCGCCGCGCGAGATGCTGCCGATGGTGTACCGGTTCGGCCCGGCGATCCGCTCGAACCCGATCTGCAGCAACGACAACTGCGCCTTGTCGTCGGGCAGCTTGAGGTTCAGCGGCTTGGCCGTGCGGGCGTCCAGGTCGATCGTGGCCGGCCCGGAGACGCGCAGGTTCGGCGCGTTCAGCACGTCCGACGCGAACGGTTCATCGGTCATCACGTAGCCGGACAGCAGGTACCGCCCGGCCGCCAGCCGCTGAACGAGCTTGCCGTCCACGAAGTCCGGCAGGAACACCAGCTCGCCAGTGTCCAGATTGGTCATGAAGGCGTGCGCGAAGCCCGGCGCGGCACCGGTCCGGTCGTGTGCGGTGAGGGTGACGTCGTAGCTCTCGACCTCCAGACCGACCTCGACCGCGGTACGCACGGACATCCCACCACCGGAGGCGACCACGGCACCGCCGAACTGGCCGCCATTGGGCGCCTTGCTCACCTCGGCTTTGACTGTGGCGGACGCCTTTCCGCCCGCGGGAAGCACGAGCTGCGCGGGTGACATGCTGAACACGCCGCCGTTGGTGTCCATCTTGAGGTCCAGCGTCACC
Organism: uncultured Actinocrispum sp.; assembly: GCA_966244135.1. Taxonomy (GTDB): domain Bacteria; phylum Actinomycetota; class Actinomycetes; order Mycobacteriales; family Pseudonocardiaceae; genus Kibdelosporangium. Next base: position 6,918 of record CBIMJO010000350.1, read on the forward strand.
GGGGCCGCGCTGCTGTTGGTGTACGTGATCTCCTTGGTGACGGCGGGTTTGCCGGTGTGCGGCCACTGGTCCGTGCCGAAGCTCAGGCTGATCGGCTGGCTGGTCACGGTCTGCTTGAGGACCTTCGCCGAGTCCACCCGGCCCGCGCCCTGCTCGAACGGCGTCAGCCCTGGAGTCGGCGTGCTCGCGCCGACGAGCAACGCCTTCAGCTGGTCACCGATGAGGTCAGGGTGTTGCTGCGCAAGCAAAGCAGCCGCCCCGGCCACGTGCGGTGTCGCCATCGAGGTGCCGGACAGCCTGGTGTAGCCGTCGCCGACCGGGTCGCCGATCCGGCCGTCCGCGTGCCGCGCGGCGACGATGTCCACGCCCGGCGCGGTGATGTCCGGCTTGATCATCCCGCCGCCCTCGCGCGGGCCGCGCGAGGAGAACTCCGCGATCTGGTTGTCCCGGCCGACCGCGCCGACGGTCAGCGCCGCGTCCGCGCTGCCCGGCGAGCCGATCGTGCCCGCGCCCGGCCCGGAGTTGCCCGCGGCGATCACGAAGAGCGTGCCGTACTTGGCAGACAACGTGTTCACCGCTTCCTCGATCGGGTCGATCTCCGGGCTGTCGAAGCCGCCGAGGCTCATGTTGACGACGTCCGCGCCCTGCTCGGCGGCGTACTGCATGCCCTCGATGATCCCCGAGTCCGCACCGGACCCGTTGTCCCCCAGGACTTTCACGTCGAGGATGCGCGCGCCCGGGGCGACCCCGCGGTACTTGCCACCGGACTTCGCACCGGTGCCCGCGACGATCGACGCCACGTGCGTGCCGTGCCCGTAGTGGTCCAGCGTGTCCTTGGAGCCGGAGAAGTTCTTCTCGCCGATGACCTGGGTGGCCAGGTCGGGGTGCGAGTTGTCCACGCCGGTGTCGAGCACCGCGACGGTCACGCCGGTGCCGGTGTACCCGGCGGCCCAGGCGGTCGGCGCCCCGATCTGCGGGACACTGTGGTCCAGCAACGCCTGCCGCTGGCCGTCCAGCCAGACCTTGGCGATGCCACTGGAGCTCAGCGACCGGCCGGCCAGGCTGGGCCAGAACGACGCGGGATCGGCCTTGATCGCGGCGCCGTTGATGCTCGGCAGGTCGACCGCGCCCGCGGTCTGGGTGAGCGGCCGCTGCTGCGCGGAGTACTTGACGATCAGCGGGAGCGTGCCGTGGTACGCGCGCAGCTCGGTGATGTCGAACAGTCTTCGGTCCACCGTCTTGCTGGCCAGCAACGGCATCGCGTCCATCGGGATCACGTACGTGTGGCCCTGTGACTGGAAACTGGTAAAGG
>CBIMJO010000351.1:0-8218 GCA_966244135.1 uncultured Actinocrispum sp.
CTTCACGTGCTGCCACCCCTCACTGGCCGTGCCTGCCCAGGTGGCGCTGACCCTGCGGCTGCTCGGCGGGCTGACCACGCCGGAGATCGCCCGTGCCTTCCTGGTGCCGGAACCCACGATGGCGCAACGGATCGTGCGCGCCAAAGGCAAGATCCGGGACGCCCGGATCCCCTACCGCGTGCCCTACGAGGCCGACCTGCCCGACCGGCTCAAATCGGTGCTGGCCGTGGTCTACCTGATCTTCAACGAGGGCTACACGGCCAGTTCCGGTGACCGGCTGACCCGAGAAGACCTGTGTGCGGAGGCGATCCGGCTCGGCCGCCTGCTGGCCGAGCTGATGCCCGACGAACCCGAGGTGATCGGGCTGCTGGCGTTGATGCTGCTGATCGAGTCCCGCCGCGCCGCCCGCACGACCGGCGACGGCGAGATGGTCCTGCTGCGCGACCAGGTCCGCGGCAGCTGGAACCGCGACCTGATCACCGAAGGCCAAACCCTGGTGCGCCAATGCCTCCGCCGCGACCAGCCGGGCCCGTACCAGATCCAGGCCGCGATCAACGCCGTGCACAGCGACGCTCCCGACACGCAAACCACCGACTGGGGCCAGATCCTGCAGCTGTACAACCACCTGCTGACCATGACCCCGACACCGATCGTGGCGCTCAACCGTGCCGTCGCCGTGGCGGAGGTCGAAGGCCCACAGGCGGCGTTGACGCTGGTGGACGAGCTGAACCTGACCGACTACTACCTGTTCCACGCCATCCGCGCGGACCTGCTGACCCGCCTCGGCCGCTCCGCTGAAGCGGCTGAGGCGTACGGCGAGGCCATCGCCCGCACGGACAACGCGGCCGAGCGCGGCCTGCTGGAACGTGCCCGTCAGGCCTGACCCTCAACGATCGCGGTGATCCCCTTCCTGGGGCGGATCCGACATAGGCCGCTGTTGCCAATTCGCCGAAAATCCGCGAATGAGAGGCAAATGACTCTTGCACACCGGAGAACAACATGGTTACGGCAGGCCGAGCTGGTCCTGGACGTGCTTGGAGCGCTGGTGCACTGCCGCCCTTGTTGATCACAGCCGGCGACTGCCCGGTGACCCGCACTCGATCTTGTGACGGAGTTCGGCCAGTTATCGCAACGCTTGTACCAGCGTCTTTGTGGCACCGTGGGCGGCGAGTTCAGCACGGGAAGGAACTGGGGATGCACAAGCACAAGCTCGGGCGCACCGACGTCGAGGTCACGCGCCTGGGAATCGGTGGCGGCCCGATGGCCGGGTTGTACGCGCCGATGGCGGACGCGACCGCCGCCGAGACGCTCTCCGCCGCGTGGGATGGCGGGATCCGCTACTTCGACACCTCACCGCACTACGGCGTCGGCCATTCCGAGCGGCGGATCGGCGAGTTCCTGCGCCAGCAGCCGCGCGACTCGTACGTGCTGTCGACCAAGGTCGGCCGGCTGCTGGTGCCGCAAGAGGCGAACGGGCGGATGGACCCGGTCGGGTTCCATGTGCCGGCCGATCACTACCGGGTGCGGGACTTCACCCGATCCGGGGTTCGGCGCAGTGTCGAGGACTCCTTGGAACGCATGGGCGTCGAACGGTTCGACGTGCTGTTCCTGCACGACGCGGAGGACTGCTTCGACGACGCGCTGCGCGACGGCTATCCCGCGCTGGCGGAGCTGCGGGACGAGGGCCTGGTGCGCGCGATCGGCGCGGGCATGTACGACACCACCATGCTCACCACGTTGGTCAAGGAGACCGATGTGGACGTGATCATGCAGTCCGGTGGGTGCACGCTGCTCAACCAGGGCGCGTTCGAGACGTTCCTGCCCGCGTGCGCGGAGCGGGGTGTGTCGGTGATCGCCGCGTCGATCTTCAACTCCGGCCTGACCGCGACGCCGCGGCCCGGCCCGGACGCGCACTTCGACTACCAGCCCGCGTCCGCGGAGATGATCCAACGGGCGCACCGGATCGCGGATGTCTGCGAGACGCACGGGCTGACGCTGCCGCAGGCCGCGATGGCGTTTCCGTTGCGGCACCCGGTGATCGCGGGCATCGTCGTCGGGATGAGCTCACCCGCCGAGGCACGCCAGGACGTCGAGGACTTCGGCGTGGACGTGCCCGCGCAAGTTTGGACTGACCTGCGTGAGGAAGGCCTACTCGCCCCAGGCCTGGTGGAGGGCTCGGGCGAAGACGTCCACGGCTTGGCCGCCGGCGACACCGAGCCGGCGGTCGAACACGAAGAACGGCACCCCGGTGGCGCCGAGCGCGGCCGCTTCGCGTTCCTCGCTGCGCACGGCGTCCGCGTAGGCGGCCGGGTCGTCGAGCACGCGGCGGACCTCGTCCTCGGGCAGCCCGGCCTTCACCGCGATCTGCTGGAGCGTGTCGCCGGTGAACAACGGCTGCGCCTCGGCGAAGTTGGCCGTGAACAGGGTGTTCACCAGGTCGTTCTCGAGGTCATGTTCGCGGGCCAGGTGCAGCAGGCGGTGGGCGTCGAACGTGTTGCCCACCTCGCGGTCGATCCGGTAGCCGAGGCCTTCGGCGCGGGCGAGCGCGGCGACGTTCTCCTCCATCTGCGCGGCCTGCGGCCCGTAGCGTTCGGTCAGCATCCGCTCGATCGACTGGGTGCCGGTCCGCGACGGGTCGAGTTCGAACGACCGGAACTCCACGTGGACCTCGTCGCGGTGCTCGAACCCGGCGAGGGCCTTCTCGAACCGGGCCTTGCCGATGTAGCACCACGGGCAGATGACGTCACTCCAGATCTCCACACGCACACCGTTACGGTAGGAAGATCGGGACCGGCGGTGAAGTACCCACTTCAGGGTAAGGAAATGAGCGCAGAGTAAGCGTGCAGGTCAGGTGCGGGGTGACCCGATCGGGTGTGACGTACATGTGATTCGCTGGCGCGGACCGACTTCCCCCGAAGGGACATCGATGATCAAGACGCGTCGGACGAAGAACGACCAGGTGACCGTCACCTGGGTGCTGCCCGCGGACGTGCACGACGGTCCGGTCAGTGTCGTCGGCTGCTTCAACGACTGGACGCCGGGCTTGCACGTGCTGGGCAAGCGATCCAACGGCACTCGCTCCGTCTCGTTCACCACCGCCGCCGGCACGGAGATCCGGTTCCGCTACCTCGGCCACGGCGGCCGCTGGTTCGGCGACCCGGAGGCCGTCTTCGAGGGCACCAACAGCGTTGTTGTAGCCCTCTGACCAGGCAAAACGGCTGAGCTTCGCGGAGGAGCCCGATCTTGCCGCCGTCGGGGTTGATCCCCTGGCCGGGCATCCTCCGCCGCTCAGCGACTCTCCAGGCCATTTCCGCAGGTCAGAGGCCATCGAGGTAGGCGTGGACGCTGCCGATGTCGTCACCGGCGGCAATCAGGGCGATGTAGCCGTCCGGGCGGACCAGAACGAGCGTGTCGGTCTCGATGCCGTAGGCCTCGAACGCGTGCTTGCCCGTCACCTCGTAGCGGCGAACCCGGTCGGTGCGGAGGGTCGTGCCAAACCCGAGCAGGGTGAAGTCCGGGCCGCGCAGGAGGTCGAACAGCCGGGTTCCGTTGTCCAGCACTGAATCCGGTGCGCGGTCACCGGCTCGCAGCCGGTCTGTGCGGTCCACCAGGTTCCTCGACAGGGAACTCCACCGATAGTTCAGGCTCAGCTGGCGGACGTCGTCGGTGAGCCCGGCTTCCACCCCGGCGCTGCCCGTGCGGGACTTCTCGCTGATGGCCCGGGAGGACTGCGTGCTCCGGCGCAGGGTCCACTCCGCGATCGGCAGCCGTTCCTCTTCGTAGGTGTCCATCAACCGCTCGGACCCCAGCTTCCAGCCAAGGTTGTAGGCGTCCTGGACGCCGGTGTTCATCCCGAGCCCACCCGCGATCGGGTGCACATGAGCGGCGTCCCCGGCCAGGAACACCCGTCCGGCCCGCAGCCGATCGGCCACCCGGACGTTGACGCGGTAGGTCGACAGCCACGTCGGGTTGCTCAGTTTGATGGGCATTCCGGTGCGCTCGTCGACGATGCGCTGGAAAGTCTCCAGCGACGGCGGGCTGTCGTCGATCGGGACCGCCTGGAACTGCCAGGAATCCGTCCCCGGCAAGGGACACAGCATCACCATCCCGCCGGTCAGCCATTGGTGCCACGCGTCCGGCGACAGCCCCGCCACCTCGACATCGCCGCACAGCAACACATGCGTGGTATGGCTGACGCCCTCGAAGCTCACGCCGAGGCTCTTGCGGATGCCGCTTTTGCCGCCGTCGCAGCCGACCAGGTAGTCGACCTCGACCGTCTCGCCGTCGACCGTGGCGGTGACCGAACTGCCGGTCTGACTGAACTCGACCAGCTCACGGCCGCGCTCCACCTGCACGCCGAACTCCGCCAGGCGGTCGCGCAAGATCTGTTCGACCCTCCACTGTGGAATCAGCACCGTCGCCGGGTACGGCACGTCCGGCGTCGCCTGAACCTCACCCCACGGCACCACGTCACGGAGGACCCGATCGCGGTCGTAGTGCCGGAACAGCAGCTTCTGGTTACCGGAGGCCAGGATCTCCCCGGCCACGCCGAGATCGTCGAAGACCTCGATACTGCGCGGCTGCAGCCCTTTCCCGCGCGACCCCACCGGGAACTCCGGCAGCCGGTCGATGATCCGCACCGCCACACCGCGCCGCGCGAGATCGCAGGCAAGCGTCAGTCCGGTCGGGCCCGCCCCCACCACGAGCACACTGATCACGACTCACTGTAGCGCCGGGTCAGTCCCGGCAGCGGCTGGAATTGTCCGGTGCGAAGGCCAGCGGGGTCGCGACGTCCGGCCGGCTGACGGTGATGCGCAGGCATGCGCGCTGGCGGGCGGCGAGGACCACGGCGTTCTTCACCTGATCGGTGTAGTGGTCCGCCACGACCTGGCACATGACGGTCAGGAAGCTCAGTTTGAAGACCTGCGCGCACGCCGCCCGGGTGATCGCCGTGGACACCGCCTTGACCGCCAGCGGATGGCCGTTGATCGTCTGCGCATACTGGCGGATGGTGCTCCGGCGCAGGTAGAGGGTGCATTGGCGGGTCGTGCACACGTCCTTGGCGTAGGTGGGCTGTGGGATTTCGGGGTCCGATGCGCCGCCTAAAAGCGCGGTGCGTGTTTGGAGGCCGACAACACCGATCGCCGGGATGCCCTCGCTTCGCTGGAATGCTTTCACGTTGGCGACGGTGCGTTCAGCGAATATGCCAGTAGTCGGCTGGTTGTAGCCGCGCGCCTTCAGCATTGTCTGTAGTTCGCGCACACAATTTTTTCCGTTGACGGGATCCGAGTGCCCGGCCTTGAGCGACGGGCATTCACCCAGGATGGATGCCATGCTCGTGACGGTCTGCGGCTCCGGTTCCGCTGTTGACGTGTCGCCGCTGAACGCGGCCAGCGACACAACGGAGGCTCCTGCGAGAATGGCGATTTTGAGCACTCATCCCACCCGTTCGATCCATTGGAATGGATCAGCGTGCCTGTGTTCTGCGCGTCAAGGCTCACAGTTCGGCAGACAGGTGTCAAGGATGAGAAGAACCAACGAATTCGCCGTCTCCGCGCCGAAAGTTCGACATTTCCGCGTTCGTTGTTCGACGTAATCCGAAGATTCCTGGTCGCGATGGCCGACTCACAGCTGATTCCCAGCAACGGCACAACCGCGGCAAAGCTCGCCCGGCCAACCTGACCTGGTGACAGCCCAGATCGAACTCGGTGCGTTGGTGCGTGGCCGTTCCGGAGATCCCGTGTGGGTGCGGCCGGCACTGCTCGGGCTGCTGGCCGCGACGGCGGTGCTCTACATCTGGGGGCTCGGTGCCTCGGGCTGGGCGAACGCGTACTACTCGGCCGCGGCGCAGGCGGCCGAGCACAGCTGGAAGGCGTGGTTCTTCGGTTCGACCGACGCGATGAACGCGATCACTGTCGACAAACCGCCCGCGGCGCTGTGGGTGATCGGGCTGTCTGTGCGGATCTTCGGGCTCAGCTCGTGGAGTGTGCTGGTTCCGCAGGCGCTGATGGGTGTCGCGTCGGTGGGTCTGCTGTACGCGACCGTGCGGCGGACGTCCGGATATGCGGCGGGCTTGCTGGCGGGTGTGGTGCTGGCGTTGTCGCCCGCCGCTGCGTTGATCTTCCGGTTCAACAACCCGGACGCGCTGCTGGTGCTGCTGCTGATCGGGGCCGCCTACTGCGTGGTGCGGGCGCTGGAGAGTCCTAAGTGGCTGGTGCTGGCCGGTGTCGCGGTCGGGTTCGGGTTCCTGACCAAGATGCTGCAGGCGTTCCTGGTGCTGCCGGGGTTCGCGCTCGCGTACCTGATCGCCGCGCCGGTTCCGGTCGGCAAGCGGCTGCTGCATCTGCTCGGCGGGCTGGGCGCGGTGATCGTCTCCGCCGGCTGGTACGTCGCCGTGGTCGAACCGTGGCCCGCGTCGAGCCGGCCGTACATCGGCGGATCGCAGACCAACAGCATCCTGGAGCTGACCTTCGGCTACAACGGGCTGCGCCGCATGACCGGTTACGAGACCAGCGGTCCGGCGCGCAGCGGCTGGTCAAGGTTGTTCGACACCGAGATGGGTGGCGGTATCGCCTGGCTGATCCCGGCCGCGTTGATCGCCATCGCCGCGCTGCTCTGCCTGACCCGCCGGGCGCCGCGCACCGATCCGACCCGGGCCGCCGCGATCATCTGGGGCGGGTGGCTGATCGTCACCGGTGGCGTGTTCAGCTTCATGGACGGGACGATCCACCCGTACTACATGGTCGCGCTGGCGCCCGCGATCGCCACGCTGGCCGGGATCGGTGCCACCTGGCTGTGGCGGTCACGTCAGGATCCGCTCGCGGTGAGCCTGCTGGCGGCCGGTGTCGCGGTCACCGCGTTCACGTCGTACCTGTTGCTGCAGCGGGAATCCGGCTGGCTGGCGTCGCTCGGGCCGGTCCTGCTGGTCTTCGGGCTCATCGCGGCCGCGTTGATGTTCGTGCCCGGCAAGGCCACCGCGGTGATCGCGCTGGTCGCTGTCCTGAGCGGGACCGGCGCGTACACCGCGGCCACGGCGGAGACTCCACATACGGGCTCGGTCGTGGCCGCAGGCCCGGGTGGTGGGATGCGCGGTGGTCCCGGTGGCGGCAACCGGCCGTTCGGTGGCGGAGATGGCGGCGGCTTCCGAGGAGGTGGTGGCACCCGCTCGCTGCTCACCAACACCACTCCGGGCGCTGATCTGGTTGCCCTGCTACAGGACAACGCGAACGCCTACGCGTGGGTCGCGGCGACCGTCGGTTCCATGCCCGCGGCCAGCTACCAGCTCGCCGTAGGTGCACCAGTGATGGCGGTCGGCGGTTACAACGGCACGGACCCCACACCGACGCTGACCGAGTTCCAGCAGCTGGTCCACAGCGGAAAGATCCACTACTTCGTCGGCGAGGCGACCACGATCAAGGGCAGCCCCGGCACCGTCGAGGCCGAGCGGATCGTCGGCTGGGTCGCCCAGAACTACCCGGCGACCACGGTGAACGGCACGACCGTCTACACCCTCACCGGCTAGCGAGGGCGGGTTCGGTCGTGTCGGTGAGGCGCGGATCGGCCTTGTCACCCGACATCGCGAGCAGGCCGCGCAGGCATTTCAGGGCAAGCAGGATGTTCTTGGGCTTCTTCAGGTCCAGGCCGCCGATGAGCTGCTTGAGCATGGTCAGGGTGTCGAAGTAGATGCGTTCGCAGACCAGGTTCTCGCCCGCGTCGAAGACGAAGTAGGCCGTCATGCGGACGCGGAAACGGCTGCCGGTCGGGGGAATCCTGCCCAGCGGGCCGAGATGCGTGCCCATCAGCCAGAACTCGACGATGACCGCGTCGGCGCTGTGCCGCAGCGCGATGAGTTCGTGGCGTTGGTCGGGGAACGCGACCCGTGTGTCGTGGTAGTAGCCGCGGACCGCGTTGTCGCCGTCGTGCACGGTCATCGTGGCGATCAGTTCGTAGTGCGGGTGCGGGAAGGTCGAGAGCGTGGAGTCCCAGTCCTGGGCGACCTCGTCGCGGAAGTGGTCGAGAACCAGCTGCTGCCGGGCGGCGAGCACTTCCGGGCTGGGAAAGTCTAATTCAGACACAACGGGTTGCCTCCCTTAAATCTACGTCGTAGGTAACCACGCCGAAGATAAACCTACGATGTAGGTAAGACAAGCCCTATGCTGATCCACATGACGTCATCGCCACCCGCCGCCGCTCCTCGTCGCGGCCGACCGCCGCGCGG
>CBIMJO010000352.1:0-8217 GCA_966244135.1 uncultured Actinocrispum sp.
GTCGACGAGGTGGGCGCGGTGTCGTCTCCCGATGTCGAGGAACGGATGCGGCTGGTGCACCGGCTGGCCTCTCGTAACCCGGTTGAGGGCTCGGGTGGGCCGTTCGCCGCGCTGGTGTCCGATAAGGACGGTCACATTGTCTCGGCCGGGGTGAACCTCGTGCTGGCGTCGAACCTTTCGTCCTTGCATGCGGAGGTTGTGGCCCTGCTGTTGGCGCAGACTCGGCTTGACACTTGGGATGTGAGCTCGGCCGCGGGCGCGCCTTACGAGTTGATGGTGAACTGGCGGCCGTGCGTCATGTGCTACGGCGCGGTTGTGTGGTCTGGCGTGCAGCAGTTGACCATCGCCGGGTCCGGGCCTGAGCTCGAGGAGCTGACCGGGTTCGACGAGGGGCCGATGCGGGAGGACTGGCGGTTGCAGCTCGAGCAGCGCGGGATCTCCGTTCGGGACAACGTTTTGCGCGAGGAGGCGCTGGCGGTGTTCCGGGAGTACGGGCAGCGCTCGGACGTGACCGTCTACAACGCTCGGGGTGCTCAGTAGACAGTCGTGAACTGGAGTCCGGCCATGCGTCTGAGCATTCGCAACCGTCTGCCCGGCACGGTCACCGCGGTGACGGCCGGCGAAGCGATGGCCACCGTCAAGTCCCTGCTGGCCAGCGGCCAGGAGATCACCGCCGCCATCACCTTCGCGGCCGTCGGCGACCTCGGCCTCACCGTCGGCTCCCCCGTCGTCGCCCTGGTCAAGTCCACCGAGATCTCACTGTCCGTGCAGTACCCCTACCCCGCTGGTGGTGGGGCGGCGGGTGGAAGCGCCCCACACCGCATCGGACACTGCCCGCCTTGCACAATGGACGCATGTCCCGACGCACCGCCCTGTTCCTCACCGCCTTCGGCATCTGGTCCTGGATCATCTGGATCACGTTCGCCAAGAACCTCTGGGACTCCGACCGCGCCTGGACGCCCACCGGCGCCCCGACCGCCTATTTCATCGTGCACGCCGTCCTGACCGTCGTGTCCTTCGTGCTCGGCACCATCATCGGCGTGATCGGCTGGCGGGGTCTGCGCACCAAACGGTGAGTGGGCTTTGTGATTGCCCTCAGCAAATGTTTCTGAACAAAGGGTTGTTGGGGATCACGGTGACTGTGGACAGCGTGAAGGCGCCCGATGCGGATGTCGACGGCCTGCCGCTGAAGGAGGAGGACAAGGCCAAGATCCGCGGGAAGTACTTCTTCTTCGTCAAGCAGACGCTGACCAACATCGACGGCGCCAACCTGGGTGGCATTCAGGCGCCCACGTTGATGGCCACCACCAAGAGCGGCGGTTTTCCCGGGTCGGTGCTGAGCATCGGCCGCGAGATCACCGTGACCGGTTGCGCGGAGCGCGCCTTCGCGCCGAACGACTTCACCGCGAAGGGCGCGGTCTACGAAACCTGCGAGCTGCAGTTCGGCGTTCCGAACGACCCGATCGCGTCGCTGATGTACACCGGCAAGCCCTACGACTCCGCCGACAAGTCCGTGACCTGGCGAAAGTAGCGCCGGATGCACGCGGGTCATATTGGCCCGCCGAATCGAGAAAGACGTTGTCCGCCACAATGTTCCACCACATCGGGCGGGCCGGGCGGTTGCGTTGGGACATCCGTGTTCGCTAGGTTTCCGCGGGGGCCGATCAGGTTGACGCGCAAGGATGTTCGTGCATGAGGCTTCGTTATGCGGCTGGTGCGGTACTGGCATTGACCCTTGCCGCCTGCACGAGTTCTCCCGACCAGATGCCCGGTCTGGCCGTGCCGAGCATGGACGGCGGTGTCGAGATCTCCACGGGCAACTCCGCCCAGCAGAGTTTCTTGATGCCGCCGCCCCCGGTGGCTAGCGTCCCGGCGGCCCCGCCGAACACCACGACCACGACGACCGCACCCCCGGCACCGCCGCCGAACAACGCCCCGCCGGTCAACAACCAGCCCAGGCCGGGCCCGCAGGCCCAGCCGAACGCCACCGGCCGGTTCCTGCTGTTCAGCGCCCGGGACAACGAGCCCCGCGGCAGCCGCGACATCGCCTACCCGAACGTCCTGCACGGCCAGGCCGGCGGCTCGGGCACCTTCGGCGACCCGATCACCTTCGCCACCCGGCAGAACGCGATGCGCCCGGGCACGCGGATCTACGTGCCCGACTTCAAGCGCTACTTCATCCTTGAGGACGTCTGCGGCGACTGCGGCAGCGGCGACCTCAAGCTGTGGGCGGGCGCGACCACGGACAGTGGCGTGAGCAGCTGCGAACAGTCCCTGCAACGCACCGCGCCCTACCAGGTCAACCCGCCCGACGGCCTGCCCATCGTCACCGGCGACCTGTATCAGAACGGCCGCTGCTACCGTCCGTGAGCACCCGCACCAGGTTGGCGCCGAGCACCTTGCGCGCCACCGCGGGATCCATCCCCCGTTCCAGCAGGGAAGACGTCACCAACGGCATGCCCGCGGGTCCTTCCAGGCCGGGCACGTAGACCTCGGTGTCCAGGCCCTGGACGATCAGCGGCCGGTCACAGGCCGGGACCGTCTCGGCGAACACCTCGGCGACGAAGTCGCTGCCCAGGCCGGCGTGATCGGCACCGGCGATGTCCACTGTGTACTCGATGTGCTCGGCCAGGTGGTCCAGGGTGGGCTTCTCCGTGGTCAGGAACCCGGCGAAGAAGTTCACGCAGATCACGCCGCCGGTCGCCGCGATCGCCCGCAGCTGCTCGTCGGTGAGGTTGCGGTGGTGCTGGCGCAGGGCGAACGCGCTGGAGTGCGTGGCGATCACCGGGCGGGTGGCCAGCTCCAGGATGTGCTCCACACCGGACCGGCCTACATGCGACACGTCGATCAGCACACCCAGCTCCTCCAGCAGGCTGACCGCCTCGACCCCGGCCTTGGTCAGCCGGCTGCCGGTGTCGTCCTCACCGGACCCGTCGGCCAGCGCGGACCGGCCGAAGTGCGTGAACGACACGATACGCACGCCAAGCCGCGCCATGGTCTCCAGCAGCTCCACGTCCTCGTCGATCTGCGGGCACCCCTCCAGCGCCAGGACCAGCGCGATCCGGCCGGACGCCAGCGCCGCATCGATCTCGGCCCCGTCCCGGCAGAGTGCGACCACGTCGGCGTTGCCCTCGGCGATCCGGTGCGCGGCCTCGATCATCCGCAACGTCTCGCGCAGCGCGCCTTCCGGGCGGAACCCATCGTCGATGAACACGGGCAGCACCTGCACATTGATCCCGCCGTCGCGCAGCTGCGGGTACCAGCGCTCGCGGAAGTACTGCACCCACACGGACCGTGGCCGGCGGGCTACCAGCATGAGCAAATCGTTATGCGCATCGGCGACAACAGCGTCCTGATGGAGGGTCATGAGTCCAGAATGGCCCACTGAGTGGGTTAGTGTGATGCCGTGACCAGCGGCAGACCGGTGCCGAACGTGGTGCGCATCTACGACGCGCTCCTCGGCGGCAAGGACAATTACGACGCCGACCGCGAGGTTCGCGACCGGTTGCTCCAGATCGACCCCCAGTTCCCGGCGGCCGCGTGGGACATCCGCAACTTCAGCTCCCGTGTCGTGCGCTTCCTCGCCGGTCAGGTCGGCATCAGCCAGTTCCTGGACTGCGGGCCCGCGCTGCCCTACGGGGACAACACGCACGACATCGCACTACGGCTGAACCCCGAATCGTCCGTGGTCTACGTGTCCAGCGACCAGCTCGTCGTCGCCTACGGCCGGGCGCTGCTGGCCGACAACGACCGCACGCACATGGTCGACGTGAACATCACGCGCCCCGACCGGGTGTTCGCCGACCCGGTCATCCGCAAGCACCTCGACTTCGACCAGCCGATGGCGTTGCTGCACATCGGCACGCTGCACCACTTCCCGGACGAGTTCGACCCGTGGGGCGCGATGGCGCAGGCCATCGACCACCTCGCCCCCGGGTCCTATGTGGCGCTCATGCACGGCCTGGACCCGGGGCCGGGCACCGAACTGTCCGATGTGGCCGAAGCCGTGCACGACGTGTACATGAAGGTGATGCCCCGCGGTGGTGGCTGGTTCCGCACGATCGACCGGATCCACGACATGATGCCCGGGCTGGAGCTGCTCGAACCCGGCATGGGCCCGATCGCCGACTGGTGGCCGGACGGCCCGCGGGCACGCCCGCTGGGCGCGATGCAACGCCTGTTCGTCGGCGCGGTCGGCGTCAAACCATAGGAGAAGGGCACGCCCCCTGGACGTGCCCTCCGCACTGGGTGGACCGGCTCAGCCGGTGATGGAGATGTCGTCGAGCTGCTCGGCCGCGGGCCGGACCGGGTAGAGGTCGCCGCCGGGTGGCGGTGGCACCTTCGGCAGGGCCGCGCGGGCCGCCTTGTCACCGGCGTCCGCGGCCGCGTGCACGCCGTCCATCGCGGCGTACTGCAGGAAGTTCAGCTCCTGGTAGGGCCAGAACGACTGGCCGCCGGTCGCCGCGGGCAGGATGAAGTCCACCGCCTTGAACAGGCTGCCGCCCTGCGGTGTCCGGTAGGACCACAGGTCGATGCCCACGTGCTTCGCGACCTGGGCCAGGCGGGTCAGCGCGACCAGGTTGAACGTGAAGTAGTGGTAGCTGCGGGTCCGGGTGGCCTCCATGGGCTGGCTGCCGTCGGCCGCGATCTGCTTGTCCAGCCGGCTGGTCTTCGCCTTCTCGACGATGTCCTTGGCCACCTGCTTCTGGCCGGTGTAGATGGCGATGCCGCCCATCAGCATGTCCAGGAACGTGCCGTGGTTGTTCTGCTGGTTGGCCTCGTCCCTGCCGTTCTTGCTGGTCTGCAGCCAGGTCAGGAACTGGCCCGACCACGCCTTGAGGTTCGCGTCGTCGGCCTTGGACCAGCCGGGCGCGCCGGTGTTCAGGATCGCGGCCGCGTCCAGGACCTGGGTGAAGGTGTAGGAGAACTCGATGATGCCGATGCCGCGCCCGTCGGTCTGGCACGGGATGCCCTGGGCGAAGTTCAGGTTCGGGTTCATCCTGGTGGCCGGGTCCAGGAACCAGGTCCTCAGGTCCAGGGCGGCGCGCTTGGCGTACTTCGCGTCACCGGTGTAGTACCAGGCCAGGGTCAGCTGGTAGATCGCGGTGAACGCGGTCAGCCGGGCCGCCTTGTCCGGGATGGCGTCGGTCGCCGGGTTCCGCACGCCGTCTTTGTTGATGTACGGGCAGCCCTGCGGGTTGTCCGGGGTCTGCGGCTGGGTCGGCCAGTAGTACGGCGCCAGGCTGAGGTAGTCGTGCCGGTCCCCGCTGGGCGGCACCTGGGTCTTGTCCATCACCGACCATGGGCCCTTGGTCACCGCCGCGTTCGCCTGCAGCAGCAGGTCGCTCAGCGACGTCCGCAGCGTCCGGTCGCCCAGCAGCAGCCCGATCCGGTTGCGCGCCAGCCGGTCGCCGTCGAGGACGGCGGTCTTGGGCGGGCACAGCTGGGACAACACGGGCAGGGAACAGAGGTTGTTCGCCGTCTGGTCGGACGCGGGGGCCGCGGAGGCAGGGCTGGCGGTGGAGACCACGAGCATCGTTCCCACTGTCAGGACCACCCCGACAGTGCGGCGGAACGAATTGAGTGGCAACACTGCGACTCCATTCATGTATATGAAACAGGGACATATACGTGAAGCAACCGTAGCGCTGTGCCGTCCGGAACTCCAGACCCCGCGCGTAGAGTCCTGCTGCGATGCGCCGACGAAAGCCCGCTTCCCCGATCCCACCGCGCCATGGCCTGGACGCCGCGCGGCTCAAGCTGCCCATCGACGGGCCGTGGCAGACCCTGCTGGAGCACCTGGTCGAGCGGCTGCCGCGGGTGGCGCCGGACCGGATCGAGCAGATGTTGCGCGAGGAACGGATCTTCGGCGAGCACGGACCGTTGCGTGTGGACACCCGCTACGAACCGGGCTCGTACATCTGGTTCCACCGCGACCTGCCGGACGAGGTGCCGGTTCCGTTCGAGGTGTCCGTTGTGTACCAGGACGAGCACCTTGTCGTGGTGGACAAGCCGCACTTCCTGGCCGCGATCCCGCGCGGCAAGCACATCCGGGAGACCGCGCTGGTCCGGTTGCGGCATTCGCTGGGGCTGCCGCAGCTTTCGCCCGCCCACCGGCTCGACCGGGTCACCGCGGGGCTGATGATGTTCGTCAGCACGCCCTCGGCGCGGGGCGCATACCAGACGCTGTTCCGGGATCGCAAGGTGCACAAGGAATACGAGGCCATCGCGCCCTACTCGGCGGATCTCACGCTCCCCCGGACTGTGCAGAGCCGGATCGTCAAGGAGCGCGGAGTCATTGTCGTGCAGGAGGTTCCCGGCGAGCCCAACGCGCGCACATATGTGGAGCTGGTCGAGCACCGCGATGGGCTCGGCCGGTACCGGCTCGTTCCCGCGACCGGCCGGACACACCAGCTCCGCGTGCACATGAGCGGGCTGGGCATCCCGATCCTGGGGGACGACTTCTACCCGGTGCTGCATGAGAAACCGCTCGACGACTTCACCAACCCGTTGCAGCTGCTGGCGAAGGTCCTCGACTTCGACGACCCGCTGACCGGCGAGCACCGCCACTTCACCAGCGGCCTGCGGCTGTCGGGCTGGACCACCTCGTGAGTGGTTTTGCTCGTCATGACAAGCAAAACCACTCACGAGGATCGGGGCGGCCGCGCAGGCTCGAGGCCGCCCGGCCGGTCAGCTCTTGCTGAGCGCGGTGATGGTCATGCGGCCACCACCCGTGTCGGTTGTGCTCACATTGGACTGCTGGTAGTCGCCGGCCTGCCAGCGGACCGGGAAACCCTTGAACGACGAGTTCATCGTGATCGTCTTGTTGCCGGAACGGCCGTTGTAGCTCGCCGAGGTGACGAAGCTGCTGCCGTTGGCGATGATCGTGTACGAGAATGTCGCGTTCAACGGGACACCGGTGAGAACGGTCGCGCTGTCCGTGCCGGGCACCGTCGGGTCCGTGCGCACCACAACGCTGATGTTGCCGTTGTTGTAGTGCAGCATCAGCAGCGGGATCGAGGACTGCGAGCCGCTGCAATGGATCTGGCCGATG
The DNA here is from genome assembly GCA_966244135.1 of uncultured Actinocrispum sp. Classification (GTDB taxonomy): domain Bacteria; phylum Actinomycetota; class Actinomycetes; order Mycobacteriales; family Pseudonocardiaceae; genus Kibdelosporangium. Next base: position 7,055 of record CBIMJO010000352.1, read on the forward strand.
ATGATGTCGTGTGCCGACGGGAGCTGCTGCACCTTCAGCGTGGCGCTCAACGTGTGCGAGCCGGAGCCCGCGGTGAAGTCGCTGTTGGACACCAGTTCCGTGCGGGCGTGTTTGGAGTTCGTCGTGGTGGCGCCGTGTGTCGGGGCCCAGAAGGTCAGGCTCCCGTCGGAGTTGCGCACCAGCCACGGCGACCGGACCGCCGCCGGGTTCAGCGTCACCGCGGCGTTCCCGGTCGGCTGACCGGAGGAGTTCACCGGGAGGGTCAGGCGCCACCCGCTGAGTGAGACCGTCGCGGCCAGTGCGGTGCCGGGGGTGAGCGCGCCGGCGGCCACCGCGACCGCCGCCACGCCGAACATTCGCCGGGACAGCCCGGCTTCAGGACGTCCTTGTCCGTCCACTGTGTTCACCTCTCGCAGGGTTCAGGAATGTGAACAAGTGACATAACTGTGAAATTGTCTAGACCAGAGTAAACACAGTGGCGAGAACGTGTCCAGATGGCTTCCGGGATTGGCCCTACTGTCGCGATCATGGTGATCTCGCGGTTGTTCCGCTCATCGGTACTCGCCGTGGCGGCGTTGTCCGCGGCGGCGCTGGCGCCCGCGGCGGACGCCACCCCCGCGCACAGAACCCTTCCGGCGCATGTGTTCTCGCCGTACTTCCAGAGCTACAACCCAGGCGACCCGGCCACCCAGGCGCTCGAGTCCGGGGCGCGGTTGCTGAACATGGCGTTCCTGCAGACCGAAGTGACGGGATCCTGCGACGTTCTGTGGAACGGCGACCCGAAAACCCCTGTGTCGTATGCGATTTACGGCGAGTCGATCAAGCGGCTGCGCGCGCACGGCGGCGACGTCGCCATCGCGTTCGGCGGCGGCTCGGCCTCCGGGCTGAACACCGACATCGCCGACAGCTGCACGGATGTCGACAGGATCACCGCGGAGTTCCAGCGCGTGGTCACGACCTACGACATCACGCGGATCGACCTGGACGTCGAAGGCGGGATGCTCAAGAAGCCCGAGGGCGTGGACCGCCGCAACAAGGCGATCGCCAATCTCCAGTCCTGGGCCCGCCACACCGGCCGCCCGCTGCAGGTGGTCTACACCCTCCCGGCGAGCCCGAAAGGCCTTGAGCAGGAGAGCATCGACCTCCTCACCAACGCGATCACC
>CBIMJO010000353.1:0-8184 GCA_966244135.1 uncultured Actinocrispum sp.
ACCCGGTCCGGCGAGGACCTCGACGAGGCCGTCGAGGCAGGCCGGGCCGCGGTGGCGGCGACGCCACCCGGTCATCCCAACACCTGGATGCACCTGAGCAACCTCGGAAACGCGCTGAAGCAACGATTCCGGGCGGCAGCGGATCCAGCGGACCTGGACGACGCGATCGAGAACTTCGACGCGGTCGTCGCCATGCTCCCGCCCGGTCACCCGAATCTGTCCGGCTGCCTGACCAACGTCGCCATGACCCACAGATCCCGGTTCGACCGCACCGGCGAGCTCCCCGACCTCCTCGCCGAGATAACGGCGTTCCGATCCGTGGTGCCCTTGCTGGCGGCCGACGACATCGCACGGCCGGACGTCCTGTCCGCGCTCAGCGTCGCCCTGGTCCAGCTCTTCGAACGGTCGGAGGACCGCGCGACGCTGATGGAGGCGTTGCGGCTGGGTCAGGAAGCGCTCGACTCCGCTCCGGCGGGCCACCCGAGTCTCGCCTCCGTGCAGTCCAACCTGGGGTTCACGTATCGCATGCTGTTCGAGCGGACCGGGGACGCGGACCTGCTCGCGGAGGCGATGCGGCTGGGCCGTGGCTCCCTGGACGCCGCCGCGGCCGACGACGGCGAACTCGGCGGGTTCCGGTCCAACCTCGGGCTCACCCTGATCCGGTGGTTCGAACACACCGGGGACACCGTGGCGCTCAGCGAGGCGGTCGAGGTCATCCGGGACGCGGCCGCAGGGTATGCACCGGGCCACCGCGCGCTGCTGTACGTCCTGTCCAACCTGGCGATGGCCCTGATGCGGCTGTACGAGCGGACGACGGACGCCGACCTGCTCGTCGAGGCGGTCGAAGCCGGCCGCGCCGCGGCCGCGGCGGTCCCGGCGGGCCATCCCAACCGCCCCACGATCCTGACGAATCTGGGCACCGCGCTGCGCCTGCGGTTCGGCTGGACGGGAGATCCCGGTCTGCTCGCCGAGGCGGTGCGAGCCGGGCGGGAGGCGGTCGACAGTGCGTCTCCCGGCCCGGACCGGGTCCAGGCCGTGTCCGGGGCCAGCTTCACCCTGCTGAACCGGTACCTGGCCACCGGTGACACCGATGCGCTGGCCGAGTCCGTGGACCTGGCCCGGGAGGCGGCGGCGAGCGCCGCCGCCGACCATCCCTCGCGCGCGGGGTTTCTGTCCAACCTGGGCAACGCGTTGCGGGTCCTGGCCGAACGGACCGGCGACGGCACGCACCTCGCCGAGGCGGTCGACACGCTGCGCGACGCGACCGCGGCCATCCCGGTCGGCCATCCCGACAGCGCCGGCCACTATGCGAACCTCACCACCGTTCTCCGGATGTCGTTCCAGCGCTCGGGGGACACCGAAGTGCTCGCCGAAGCGGTGCGAGCCGGCCGTTTCGCGGTCGAGGCCACGCCGCCGGGCGACTCCCGGCGCCCGGCATCCCTGTCCTGCCTGGGCGCCACCCTGCAGACCCAGTTCGACCGGACCGGTGATCCCGTCGTCCTGGAGGAGTCGGTGCAGGTACTGCGGGAGGCGGTGCGGATCTCGCCCGCCGGTTTCATGGAACGGGGCCGCTGTATGGCCAACCTCGGGATCAGTCTGCGCAAACTGGCCAGCTGGACCCGGAACCCCGATCTGCTGGCCGAGGCGGTGCAGGTCTCGCGGGAGGCGATCGAGGCCGCGGCCGGCGACGACACCGGCCGCCCGTTGTTCCGGTACAACCTCGCGATCTGCCTGGAGGTGATGTTCGAGGCGACCGGCGACATCGCCGCACTGCACGAGGCGATCAGCATGGGCCGTGAGTCGGTCGGCTCGATTCCGGCCGATGACGCCGCCCGGGCGATGCCGGAGTCCAACCTCGGCTCCTCGCTCCGCATGCTGTTCGACCGTACTGGGGAGCCCGCCGTGCGAACGGAGGCCAGACAGAGTTTCAAGCGAGCGGCGGACAACCCGGGGGCCTCGGTCGTGATCCGCGTCTGGGCCTATCAGCAGTTCTGTGCCATGGCCGGGTATGAAGACGGCCCCGACCTCGATTCGCTGGCCGCCGCGGAGGCCGCGATCGCCCTGCTGCCTCAGCTCGCGCCGCGCGCGCTGGCCCGCACGGATCGCGAACACCGGCTGGCCAGCACGCCGTCTTTGGCCGGGTCCTTGGCCGGGGCCGCGTTGGCCGCCGGTCGTGTCGAACGGGCCGTCGAACTGCTGGAACAGGCCCGCGGGGTCCTGGTCGCCGATGTGGTGGACGCGCGCAGCAACGACGTCACGCGCCTGAGCGAGGAGGTTCCCCAGCTCGCCGCGGCGTTCGAGGACCTGCGGGCGCGCCGGGAGCTGCTCGACGGCACGAGCCCGGGGCCGGAACCCGCCCAGCGCCGGCGGGCCGCGCAGGCCGAATGGGACGACCTGATCGCCCGCATCCGTGCGGTCCAGGGCTTCGGCGACTTCCTCACCGCCCCGGGCATCGCCACCCTCGCCCAGCATGCCGCGGGCGGCCCGATCGTGTTCGTGACCACGAGCAATGCCTTGATCCTCACCGGGGATGTGAACTCGCCGGTGGTCGTCGTGCCGCTGCCCGGGCTGACCGAGGCCGAGGCGGTGGCACGGACCGAACGCCTGCTCGAGGCGTTGGACGAGGGCGCCGATCCGTCCCTCGGCCTGCCAGCGCGCCGTGCCGCTCAGTCCGACGTTCTGGATGTTCTGGCCTGGCTGTGGGATGTCGTCGCGGCGCCGGTCCTGACAGCGCTGGGACACCTCGCCACACCCGGGGAGAACGTCGCCTGGCCGCGCCTATGGTGGTGCCCGGTCGGCGTGCTGACCAGCCTCCCGTTACACGCGGCGGGACATCACCGCGACCTGCTCGACGGCGAACCGGAGCCGCGCACGGTGCTGGACCGCGTCGTGTCCTCGTACACCGCGACGGCCCGAGCGCTCGGCTACGCACGTTCGCAACCGGCCCGAAGGACGAACAACACGTTGATCGTTTCGGCTCCCAACGCACCCGGCGCGGCCCCGTTGCCGGGCGCTGCCGCCGAGGCCGACGCCCTCACCGCGCTGGTTCCCGGTGCCCACCGCCTGGCGGCCCCGACCCGGCAGGCGGTTCTGGCCGCGTTGCCGCAGCACGCGGTGGTCCACTTCGCCTGCCACGGTCATGCGGACCTGGTCGACCCGGCCGCGAGCCAGTTGGTGCTGGACGACCACGACAGCGCGCCGTTGACTCTCGCGGACATCAGTGCGCTGCGCCTCAACGGATCGCTGGCGTTCCTTTCGGCCTGTGACACCGCGTCCGCCACACCGTGGCTCGCCGACGAGACGATCCACATCACCAGTGCCTTCCAGCTGGCCGGGTTCCCGCAAGTCATCGGCACCCTGTGGTCGGTCAACGACGAAGCCGCCCACCGCATCGCCACCGACGTCTACTCCCGCCTCACCGACGGCGGGACGACCCCACCGGAGACGTCCCGCTGCGCCGAGGCCCTGCACCACGCCATCCGTACGTTGCGTGCCGCATTCCTTGCCACGCCGACGCTCTGGGCCGCGCACACGCACACCGGGATTTGATCCGAACCTCTTTGGTGAGTGCGGGAGGAGGTATCCACTAGGACACACGGAGGAATCCGGTGCCGTGGGGTGTGCACTAACGTCGAGCACAAGCAGCTGGCCTAGGGGGATGCTTGTGCTTCGGATCCATTTCGGGCCGGGCGACCTTGCCCGCACGCACGTGGCGGACACCGTCGATCCGTTGTGGGAGATGGTGTTCAGCTGGCTGCGGCTGACCGAGCGGGACAGCGGGCTGCTGTTCGAACCGTGGCTGCAGAAGGTCCGCGGCGGCGCCGACCGTCAGGTGGTGCATTCCGGCCTGCGCGTCCTGTCGGTGCTCGCGCCGCTCGGCCCGTACTTCCCGGATTTCCTTACCCCGCCGGAAGGAGCGGCGGGCCTGACCAGCGCGATCGATGCGATCCGGCGAACCCCGCGCGCCCGGCTGCGCGACGAGCTCAGGATGCTGTCCGATGTCAACCGCCTACCTGCTTGGACGCGCTCTCTCGCGGACGGCGACGTCGAGGTCCTGACGTCGGTCACGGACGCCCTCGGCTGCTACCACAGTGAGGTAATCGAGCCGTACCAGGACATGATCGACGACGCCATCGAGACCGACCGCGTGCACCGGTCCTCAGTGAAAACCGAAGGGGTGGAAGGGTTTTTGCGGGGCATGTGGCCGCTGATGAACTGGCGCCCGCCGGTGCTGGAGGTCCAGTACGACTATCATCACGACCTGTACCTGGATGGGCGCGGCCTGCGCCTGGTGCCGTCGTACTTCTGCCGGCGCACCCCGGGCGCCTTCGCCAATCCCGGCCTGCCGCCCACGGTGGTATACCCGGTCCACCACGAGGTGACATGGCAGCGCCAGGACGCCAGCGGGCGGCGCCCAGAGCAGGCGCTCGGCGCACTGCTGGGATCAACGCGATCCGCCGTGCTGGCCGCCATCGGCGCCGGAGCCACGACCACCGAACTGGCCGAACGCCTTGGCGCCTCCCTGTCCTCGGTCAGCCGGCACACCGCGGTCCTGCGGGAGGCCGGCCTGCTCACCACGTCACGGCGGGGTTTCTCGGTCCTGCACCGGAAAACCGCCCTCGGCGCGGCCCTGCTCGGCGGCGGCTGACCGCAGCACCGGCAGGATCAGCCACGACCGGCCGTCGACGTAGACCCGGTTGGTGGCAACGATTTTCCTGCGGTCGCCGACCTCCTGCGCGCCGGTGTTGGTGTTGACGTCGAACCGGGGGAAGTTGCTGGAGCTGACGTCCAGCCGGATCCGGTGCCCGGCAAGGAAAAGGTTCGCGGTGTCGGGTGCTTCGACGGTGATGTCGTAGGTCTCGCCGGGCACGAGCGGCGCGGGATCGGCGAACGAGTCGCGGTAACGGCAGCGCAGGATGCCGTCGGTGAGGTTCATCGCGAATCCCTGCGGATAGTCCACTGTGGGCGGATGAACGTCGATCAGCTTCACCGTGAAGTCGGTGTCGACGGCGCTGGACGACACGGCCAGCCGCACGGAAACAGGTCCGGCGATAGCGACATCGTGCTCCAGCGGGGGAGTCTGGAACACGAGCACGTCCGCCCTGCTCTCCAGCGGCAGAAAGGGTTGTGCGGCGCCGAAGAACCGCGGGTCGGGGCGTTGGTGGAACGCTCCGCCGTACATCACCGGCTCGCCGGACGTGACCTGTCCGCCGATCGTCGGAACCGGGTCGGCCGGATCGAAGTCGTACTCCACGTGGCCGCCGGGCGTCACTTTCGGCCCGAGACTTCCATTCTCGCCCAACAGGAAAATCTGCTCCGCCATGGTCTCCGGCGGCCACACCGAAGCTGTGTGCCACCGTCCGCCGTGATCGAGCCGCCCCTCGGCGGTCCGGCGCCCGGAACCGCCGCCCATCAAGAAGAACCGCACGGGCGGCGGCGGTTCCACTCCACGTTCCGGCGTCAGATGTGCATCGAACCAACGCAGCCGCATCGACACGTAATCATCGTCGAGGTTCCCCTCAAGTGGCGCGTTCGATCCAAAGTCGACATCACCCGCGTGCCTTTCGCTACGGGCTCCATGAGTCCACGGGCCGAGCACAAGGTAAGCGGGGCTGTGCTTCTTGCGGCCCAGCTCACGGAAGTTCTCCGTGGCAGTGCGGATGTACGGGTCATACCAGCTGGAGATGTGCAGGCTCGGCACATCCGGGAACCGGTCGTAGTACCCCCGTGCGAAGATCCCAGGCTGACGCCAGTAGTCGTCGAAGACGCCGTGTTCCCATTGCTGCAGCAGGTAATCCTCGTAGTCCGGTACGAACCGCAACGGCGTGGCCCCGCGCCGCCACGGCATCCGGGTGAACCAGGCCCGCAGGTCCTCGGACTCCAACGTGGCGCGCAGCACCGGGTCGGCGAGAACCGCGGCGCTGGTCCTGGCCCGGTAGAAGGCCCAGGTCACCTGTTTCAGCTCGAATGCCCCGCCCATCCTGGTTCCCGCCTCGTAGGCGCTCGCGAACCCGCCGGAGTCAAGGAACATCGCCGCCAGGTGAGGCGCACCCAACGAAGCCAGCGCGGCCTGCGCGTGCGCGGAATAGGACACACCCATCGTCGCCACGCGCCCGTCACACCAGTCCTGCGCGGCAATCCACGCCACGGTGTCGTAGCCGTCCTCGGCTTCGTTGAGGTACTTGGTGAACGTGCCGCCCGAGTCACCACGGCCACGGCAATCCTGACGCACCACCAGGTACCCGCCCGCGACGAACCGCTCCGCCACAACCTCGGGCGCTGGCGGGTCATCCTGGCCGAGCACACCATCGGACTTGCGCGAGAGCCGCCTGCCATAAGGCGTGCGCTCCAGGATCACCGGTCCCGCAACCGGATCAGGCCGTGCCGTGTACAGGTCCGCCACGAGGATTATGCCGTCACGCGCGGGGATCTCCAGCACGAGCCGCCAGCAACTGCGGCCCCCGGGCAAGGTCAGCCGTTCCCAGCTGCCCATCACATGCCGCCCGCGAACTGCGCCGTCAACTCGGGCCACGCGGCCAGCAGTTGGGGGAGCGGAGCGGTGGTGAAGTACTTGCGATACAGCCGCGCATACGTTCCGTCGGCGACCATCGCGCCGATCTGCTTGTCCAGCGCGGAAAGCAGCGCGTCGTGATCTTTCGGAACCGCCATCGAGGTCGGGTGCTCGACCGGAGCCGACGCGGCCTGTCGCATGCCGGGGTATTGCTTCAAGAACTGTTCGGCGTCCGGCCCACCGACGACGAACGCGTCGAGCGTACCGTTCAGGAGCTGGCTGACCGCGGCATTGGCGTTGGGGAAGCCGATCGGCACCGCGCCAGGCATTTTGGCTTTGACAAAGGGCTCCTGTGTCGAACCGGTGACCGCGCCGACCTTCCGGCCGTTGAAGTCGGTGAGCTGCGAGGCTGTACTCGTCGCCGCGGTCAGCACCGCGGTGGTACTCCAGAACAATGGCTTGGTGAACGCGACGCTCTTCTGGCGCTCTTCGGTGACGCCAAGCCCAGCAGCGGCAAGGTCGTACTGATGGCTGGTCAAACCGGCCAGCGAGGCGGTTACCGACGTTGACTTGTAGTCGACCTTCAAACTGAGCCTTTTGGCGGCCTCGTCGGTGATGTCCACGATGAAACCGACCGGTTTGCCGGACGCGTCCCCGAAAGCGAACGGCGGCTGGCTGGTCTGCGTGGCGGCGTGGATCGTGCCCGGCTCGATCAGGCCATACGGGTTGTCGCCCGCTGATTCGCTGCCACAGGCGGTGAGCACGAGCGCGGCCAACGCTCCTAAAGGGACAGTGCGGAACATGGTTGTGTCCTTTCCGGACGGTCAGAGCACACGGGCGAGGAAATCTCGCAGCCGAGCGGTTTTCGGGGCGTCGAGGGTGGACCGGGCAGGCCCGGACTCGGAGATCCGGCCGTCGTCCATGAACACCACGCGGTCGGCGACCTCACGCGCGAACCCGATCTCGTGGGTCACCACGAGCATGGTCATGCCGGACGCGGCCAGCGTGCGCATCACGTCGAGAACATCCTTGACCAGCTCCGGGTCCAGCGCCGAGGTGGCCTCGTCGAACAGCATCACCTCGGGCTCCATGGCCAGCGCACGGGCGATCGCCACCCGCTGCTGCTGCCCGCCGGACAACCGGCCCGGCCGCTGATGGGCCAGCCCGGCGAGGCCGAACCGCTCCAGCTGGGACATCGCGGCGGCCTCGGCTTCGTCCTTGCCGAGCCTGCGAACGTGCCGCAGCGCGACCGTGACGTTCTCGAGCACGCTCATGTGCGGGAACAGGTTGAAGTGCTGGAAGACCATGCCGACACGAGCCCGGACCGCGTCGACGGCCAGGCCGGTGATCTCCGTGCCGCCGATCCGGATCTCGCCGGAGGTCGGCGGTTCCAGCAGGTTGAGGCATTTGAGCAGGGTCGACTTGCCCGATCCGGACCGTCCGATCACGCAGACGGTCTCGCCCGCGGCCACGTCCAGGTCGACCGACCGGAGTACCTCCAACGGGCCGTACTGCTTGTGCAGGCCGCGCACGGACACGGCGGGCGGGGCGGCAACGGTCGTGGTCATCAGACCACCGCCTTCGCCGGAACCACCACGGGACGGCCGTCGCGCATCCGCTTGTCCAGCCGGTTCACCGCGTAGGTGAGCGGGACCGTCACCAGCAGGTAGCAC
>CBIMJO010000354.1:0-8183 GCA_966244135.1 uncultured Actinocrispum sp.
GTCAGGCACGGTGTTCCTGGACATCATCTTCACCGGCCTGGCGCAGCTGCCCGAGCCGGGCACCGAGGTCTGGGCGACCGGCCTCGGCTCGAGCCCGGGCGGGATCGCCAACCTCGCGGTGGCGCTGTCCAGGCTGCAGCTGAGAACCGGGCTCGCCGCCGCGTTCGGGGAGGACGCGTACGGCGACTTCTGCTGGGATGTGCTGGCCAACCAGGAGGGTGTAGACCTCAGCCACTCCAGACGGTTCTATGGCTGGCATTCGCCGTTGACCGTGTCCATGGCGATCAACAAGGACCGCAGCATGGTGACGCACGGCCATCCGGCGCCCATCGGTGCCGACGAGCTGCTGGATCCGCCGCCGCGCACCAAGGCCTGTTTCGTGCACGTGGACCTGCACGCCGACAACTGGGTGAAGGCCGCGAAGGAGCAGGGCGCCTTACTGTTCGCCGACGTTGGCTGGGATCCGACCCAGCGCTGGCAGCCGGCCATGCTCCGGGAGCTGCTGGCCGGATATGACGTGTTCCTGCCCAACAGTGTCGAGGCGATCAGCTACACGCGATGCGAGGACGTGCCCTCCGCCGCGAAGGAACTGGCCGAGATCGTCCCCGTGGTCGTGGTGACCAGGGGCGGCAACGGCGCGTACGCCATCGACGCGAACACAGGTGAGCAGGCGGAGGTACGCGGCCTGAACGTGGCCGCGCTGGATCCGACCGGGGCTGGCGACGTGTTCGGCGCCGGGTTCGTGCTGGGCACCCTGGCGGGCTGGTCGCTGGCCGACCGGGTGCACTTCGCCAACCTGTGCGCGGCCTTGTCCGTGCAGCACTTCGGGGGTTCGCAGTCGGCGCCGGGCTGGGGTGACATCGCCGCGTGGTGGCGGTTGGTCGGCCGGCGCGACGAGAGCGAGCTTCGTGGCTACACCTTCCTCAACGACCTGTTGCCCAGCCACGGCGACACCAAGGTCCGTCGAGCGAGTGCGACCATTGGATTGCGAGGGATCTCGTGAAACTCGGTGCGTGGTTGTGCACCGCCGCCGTGCTGGCGCTCGCCGCCTGCACGCCCGGCTCGGACAACCGCCCGGCGCAACAGCCGGCTGGGGACGTGAAGACCGACGTGGCGGCCTTGGGGCCGGTCACGCTGACCATCTGGGACCAGGAGACGAGAGGCGGCCAGCAGGCACAGATCTCCGCGCTGAACGATCAGTTCCAGCGCAAGTACCCGAACGTGAAGATCAACCGGGTGGCGCGCTCGTTCGACGACCTGCGCAGCACCATCAAGCTGGGCCTGACCGGCAACGACGCGCCGGACATCGCCCAGGTGAACAACGGCAAGCAGGACATGGGCGCGTTCGTGAAGGCGGGCCTGCTGCGCCCGTTGGACGCGTACGCGTCGGCTTACCAATGGACACAACGGTTCCCCGAGTCCGTTCGCAGGCTCGGCAGCTATCCGGACACCGGCGACGCGCTGGGCGAGGGCAAGCTCTACGGCCTGCCACAGACCGGCGAGCTGGTCGGGATCTACTACAACAAGCCCAAACTGACCGCGCTCGGGCTGCAGCCGCCGAAGACCTGGGCGGAGTTCGACGTCGCGCTGGCCAAGGCCAAGTCCGAGGGCCAGCTGCCGATCCAGGTCGGCAACCTGGAGAAGAGCGCGGGACCGTACCTGTTCAGCCTGGCCATGCACCGGTTCGGCAACGCCGACGAGGAGACCAAGCTCGCAACCGGGCGGGCCGGCGCGAACTGGCCCACCGATGCCAACCGGGCCGCCGCGCGCCAGGTCGTCGAGTGGGCCGACAAGGGCTATCTGACACCGGGATTCGCCGGCCTCAAGGGTGATGACGCGGTGTCGAAGTTCAGCACCGGCGAGGGAGTGTTCCATGTGGACGGTACGTGGATCACGGCGACGGTCAAGGAACCGATGAAGGACGATGTCGGTTTCATGCTGCCGCCTGAGAAGGACGGCAAGGTGGCGGTCACCGGCGGCACCGGCCTGCCGTGGGCGATCAGCTCGAAGTCCAAGAACCCGGATGCGGCCGCCGCGTACATCGACTTCATCACATCCCCGGACGCCATGAGGACCGTTGCCACCGCGGGCAACCTGCCCGTTCTCGACGCGGACAAGCAGGCGGCCTCGGGCGTGGAGCGGGATGTACTGGGCGCCTGGAACAAGGCCGCCAACTCGCCGGGGCTCGTGCCCTACCTCGACTACGCCACCCCGAACGCGTACGAAGTCGTCACAGGTTCCGTGGAACAGTTACTGTCCAAGCAGTTAGACGTGGAGGGCTTCCTCGGCAAACTGCAAGCGGACCTGGACTCGAGCCGTGGCGGCCGGTGACCGCGAAGCCCTCCTGAACCCATACCGGACAGCAGCGTCAGCTGGTGAGTGCGATGGTCGCTGAGCTGAGTGCGGGCCGAGTCCCGACCGACCGTGTTTCGCCGCAACGGTCGGGTGGGGTCGGCGAGCCGAGGCGAGTGGGCTATCTGTACGTCCTGCCGGCGTTGGCAGTGTACGTGCTGTTCCTGCTCTTTCCCTTGCTGCACAGCGGATGGCTTTCGCTGTTCGACTGGGACGGGCTGTCCTTGGGGACCTTCGCCGGGCTGGACAACTATCGGGAACTGTTCGCGGAGGAGGGCGCTGCCGCTGCTTTCGGGCACGTGGGTGTCCTGATCCTGTTCTTCGCGGTGCTGCCGGTGGTGATCGGGCTCGTGCTGGCCACCGCGATGTACCGGGTCAAGGTGCGGGGCCTGCCGTTCTTCCGGACGGCCCTGTTCCTGCCGCAGGTGGTGGCGATGGTCGTCGTCGCGGTGGCGTGGCAGCGGATCTTCGCGCCAGACGGCGTGCTGAACCAGGTGCTAGGCACACCCGGTCGCGCGTGGCTCGGCGACTCCGGCACGGCTCTGCTCGCGGTCGGAATTGTCGGTACCTGGGTGCAGACTGGGCTCGCGATGGTGTTGTTCCTCGGCGGGATCGGCAAGATCCCGGCCGAGTTGTTCGATGCGGCCCGGCTGGATGGCGCTGGGCCGGCCGGGGAGTTCCGGGCGGTGATCCTGCCGGCCTTGCGAGGGGAGATCGGGGTGGCGCTGACCTTGACGGTGATCGCCGCGCTGCGCACGTTCGACCTGGTGTACATGATGACGCCGCTCGGCGGGCCGGGCGGTTCGACCACGGTGCCCGCGTACGAGATCTACCAACGGGCTTTCCACAGTGGACAGGTCGGTTCCGCGGCGGCCATCGGCGTGGCCATCACGCTGCTGGCGTTCGCGGTCACCTACCTGATCACGTGGATCGCGGGCCGGGAGCGAACATGATCGTGGGCAAAGCGGAGCGAGCGGGGACGTACCTCGTGCTCGGTGTGTTCACCGTGTTCGCGCTGTACCCGCTGGCCGCGATCCTCGGCACCGCGTTGCGGTCCGAAGTGGCCGGTCGCGGCGGTATCCACTGGGAGAACTTCGGCAAGGCGTGGACCGAGGCGAGGTTCGGCAGCTACCTGCTGTCCAGCGTGATCGTCAGTGTCAGCGTCGTGGCGCTGACGGTGCTGTTGTCCGTGCTGGCCGCGTATGCCTTCGGCACCATGCGGTTCGGCGGCCGGGACGCGCTGTTCTACCTGATGCTGCTGGGTTTGACGGTGCCCAGCGAGGCGGTCGTGGTCCCGCTGTACTTCGACCTGCGGGATCTCGGGCTGACGGACACCTACGCATCGTTGATCTTCCCGCAGGTCGCGCAGTCGGTGGCGTTCGGCGCCTTCTGGATGCGGACCTACTTCCGGTCCACCGAACGCGGCATCGTGGAGGCTGCGCGGCTGGACGGCGCTGGGCACTGGCAGACGCTGTGGCGGGTGCTGGTGCCGATGGGGCGTCCGGCGCTGGTCACGTTGGTGGTGCTGGTGTTCATGTGGACCTGGAACGAATTCCTGCTGGCCCGGGTGATGATCGTCAGCGAGCCGTTGCGGACGGCGCCACTCGGCCTGCAGTTCTTCTCCGGCAAGGAGACCACGAGCGTGCCGCTGCTGGCGGCCGCGTCGGTGCTGGTCGCCTTACCTGTGGTGGTGCTCTACCTGTTCCTGCAAAGACATTTCATCCGCGGCATGGTGGATGGCTCAGTCAAAGGCTAGGAGGGTATCCGTGCGCTGGGTGACTTTGGTGTCCCTGGTGTTGCTCGTTGGCACCGCGCTTCCCGCACAGGCGGACCAACAAGGCCGGCCCAGGGCCGAGCTTGATGTGCTGTTCGTCGGTGCGCACCCGGACGACGAGGCGTTCGCCCTGGCGACGCTGGGGCAGTTCCGGGTGCGCACCGGGGTGGTCACGGTGACCCGTGGCGAAGGTGGCGGCAACGCCGTCGGGACGGAGGAAGGACCGGACCTGGGCCGGGTACGCGAGGCCGAGGAGCGCCGGGCGGTCGGCAAAGCCGGAATCACCGACGTGTTCAACCTCGACAAGGCCGACTTCTACTACACCGTCAGCTCCCCGCTGACCGAGCAGGCGTGGGGGCATGAGAGCACACTCGGCAAGCTGGTCCGGGTGATCCGGCAGACCAGGCCCAAGGTCGTGGTCACGATGGACCCCGCGCCTTCGCCGGGCAACCACGGCAACCACCAGTTCGCCGCCCGGCTCGCGATCGAGGCGTACCAGGTCGCCGCGGATCCCCGCACCTTCCCGGAGCGGCGGCTCCAGCCCTGGGCGGTGTCCAAACTGTTCACCGGCGGGCTGAAGGGGTCCTCGCAGACAGGGCCGGGATGCGTTGAGGCGTTCACGCCCACCGATCCGACCGACCGGGTCTGGGGCGTGTGGTCGGGTGCGCCGGCGTACGGCGGACAGACATGGGCGCAGGTGGAGCGGGCCGCCCAACGTGAGTACGCCAGCCAGGGCTGGGCCGGTTTCCCTGATGTGCCAACTGATCCGGCGAAGCTCGGCTGCGAGTACTTCACGCAGCTGGCCAGCCGGGTGCCGTACCGCGTCGACCACCGCGGTGCCCAAGGCATGCTCGAGGGCGCGGTTGTTCCTGGTGATTTCCCGGCGGGGACAAGGATTTCCGCTGTGCCGTCGAAGTATGCGGTCACTGCTGGGGAGTCCGTGCGGGTGAGGACAGAGTCAACTGTGCACGGACGGACTACGGTGAGCGCTCCGCCAGGCTGGACGGTCACTGGTGACACAGTCAAAGTTCCAGCGGCCGCGGCGCCTGGCAAGGTGCGGCTGGGTGTGGCGGTCAACGGGCGGCCGGCGACAGAGGCGCTCATCGAGGTCGTGTCCGTCCTGTCCGGAGAACAGCAGCCGCTGCCCCAGGTGGCGCAGTACCGGGACTGGGTCACTGGGGTCGGTCATCCCGAGCTGGCCGGATCCGTGGCTCCGGTGCTGACGTTGCCGTCCGGTGGAAGCAGAGATATCGACATCACGGTGCGGAACAACGGGACCGCGGCCAAGGGCGGCACCGTCGCGTTGGCCATGCCGTCGGGGTTCGCGACCGGGCCCGCGCAGTCATTCCCGGTGCTGGCCCCGGGGGCGAGCGCGGTGGTGCGGTTCTCCGTGCGGAACACGGATCCCGCGTTGCCCACGGGACAACAAGGGGGTGACTACCGGTACGGCATCACGGTTCCCGGCGGCACATCGTTCGGGGCTTTGGAGCTGGTTCCGGCTGTGACGATTCCGCAGTCGACAGTGACGCCCACCGTGGACGCGACTGATGGTCCAGGTGAGTATCCCGGTGCGGAGCTGAACGTCTCGCCGCGGTGGGAGGGCACGGAGTGTTCGTCACCGGCGGACTGCTCGGCGACCGCGAAGCTCGCCTGGCGGGACGACACCCTGTACGCGCTGGTGACCGTCACCGACGACGTTCTTGGTACCCGGCTGGCGAAAGCGGACTGCAAACGGCACTGGCGGACCGATTCGGTGGAGATCACCGTGGACCCGCGCGGACGGTCGGAGAACACGTCCACGACGTACAAGCTGGCGGTCCTGCCGGTCACCGCCGAAGGCCCGCCGTGCGTGCTACGGGACGCCGACAACCATCAGGGCGACGCGCCCAGTGTGCGAGTCGCGTCGAAGATCACCGGATCGGGCTACGTGGTCGAGGTCGCTGTCCCGATGGCACAACTGCCCGGGGCGGTGGATCCCGCGAACGTCGGCCTGAACGTGCTTGTTTACGACTCGGACACCCAGGACCGCACCGGGCAGACCAGGATCGGATGGTCCACGTGGGGAGGCGTGCAAGGCGATCCGTACCGCTGGGGCCGGGCCAGGATGGACGGTTACGTCCCGCCGCCGGACCGGCCGGCGGACCCGCCCGCACCTGTGTTGCCGTTGGTGGCGTTGGCATCCGTCGACTCGCCACAGTCCATCGAGCAGTCCGTGCGGTTGGGACTGGCGCCCGGTGCCGCCGCGGCGGCCCGGCCCATCGCTGTCCGCCACGGATTGCTGCTAACGAGTGAGAAGGGCACGGCATACGTGTTCTCGGCCGGAAAACGCCAGGTCCTGGACGTCTTACCTGGTGCGACACGGGTTCCGGACGGGCATGTCCTGGTCGGCTTCATCAATTTCCGTGACCAAACCGCAGCGGCCGAATCACGCGAAGGGCGGTAGTTTTCCGGGTCCTCCTACGCGACCGTAGGAGTCCGCTTTCCCGACGTGGATTGGGTGCTCGATGACCGCCTTATCCGGCCAGCGCAAGCACTACTGCGGTAAATGCGTGTCCGGGGAGCACGAACTCGGCATCGACACCTGGGAAACCCGGCACTGCCGGCTCCAGCGGGAGCTCTGCCAGTGCGAATGCGACTGTCCGTTCTACCGGGTGCTCATCGAGGAACCGCGATGCCTGCGGCACAGGACCATGCGCCGGTGGCCGACCGGGCGTCGGCCACCGGGCGGCTGGGCCCAGCAGTACCTCCACGATGTCCTCGGCCCGCCGGTGCTGAGTCCACAGGAGTACCTCGACGAGCGCGCGTGAGCCCCGGAGTCATACCCTTGGGCTATGACTCCGGACCTGGAGTCGTTGCGTCTGCTGGTGCTGGTCGGTGAGCTGGGCAGCATTGGCAGGGCGGCGGCCAAACTGGGCATCGCGCAACCGTCCGCGAGCAAGCGGCTGGCCACGTTGGAGCGCCGGTTCGGCCTGGCCCTGGTCGACCGCACCCGGCGCGGCTCGGCGCTCACCCCGGACGGCCGGGTGGTCACCGCCGGGGCGCGGCGGGTGCTCGACGAGCTCAACGTCCTGGTCACCGGGGCCGAGGCGTTGCGGTCCCGGCGGGAGGCGGAACTCCGGGTCGCGGCGAGCCTGACCGTCGCCGAGCACCTGGCACCGGGCTGGATCGGCGAGCTTCGCCGGGCGCGGCCGGAGCTGTACGTCGGCCTGATGGTGACGAACTCCAGCATCGTCTGCGACCTGGTCAAGAGCGGGGAGGTGGATCTCGGCTTCGTCGAGTCGCCGACCGTCCCCAAGGACCTCAACGCGCGGCGGGTCTCGACGGACCGGCTCGCGGTCGTGGTGCCGCCGAGCCACCCATGGACCCGGCGCCGCCGCCCGCTGACGGCCGCCGACCTCGCGGAGACCCCGCTGGTCGTGCGCGAGCACGGTTCCGGGACCCGGGAGACCCTGGAGCGCGCCTTGCGGCAGGCGAAGGTCGGTGAGGTTCAGCCGATCGCGGAGCTGGGGTCGACCACGGCGGTCCGCAGCGCGGTCGTCGAAGGGGCGGGCCCGGCTGTGCTCAGCGTGCTCGCCGTGGACTCCGACCTGGTCGAAGGCCGGCTGGTCGAGGTCACTGTGGACGGCCTGGACCTGCGTCGCCAGCTTCGCGCGGTGTGGCCGGCCGGGCGGCGCCTGATCGGGTCGGCGGCCGAGCTGCTGGCTGTCGCGTTGCGGGCAAGTTGATCATGTGGGCGCGCTAGGTTGTCGAGAATGAGGTGGTTCAGGCGTCGAGCCGAGCCGGTCGCGGAGCGCGACCCGGCCGAGCTGGCGGTCGAGTTCTGGCAGGGGTGGATCGACCTGCTGCCCATGGTGAGCGCGGCGCTGGGAGACAGTGAGCTGCACCGCGTGGAGAACGATCTCTGTGAGCTGGTCGCCCGCCTGCACGCCGACTTGCACTTCTCGGTGGAACGCGGGCAGCGGGCCATCTACGCCCTGGTCCTGTCCGGTCAGGAGGATCCTCGGCTGCGGCCGTTCACCGACGCCCAACTGAATCAGGGATTCTGGTTCCTGGTCAG
>CBIMJO010000355.1:0-8174 GCA_966244135.1 uncultured Actinocrispum sp.
GCACGCAAGGTCGTGACCGCGGCGACCACCGTGTCGTGGGGCGGCGACGACAGCTCCAACTGCCCGCCAGGCTCCCAGGTGACGGCGTTGCGACCGGCGGCCGCCCGGACGTTGTCCGGCAACGGGTTGAGCCGCTGCCAGCCGACCGGCCGGGCGACCGAGCCGAGGTCCACCACGTGGTTCTCCAGTTCCAGCCCGACCGTCCCGACCCGCGAACCGGTCAGGGCCGATCGCCATACCTGGTGGTAGGCGGCCTCGACGGACAGCGGGTCGGCGATCATCGGTCTCCCCGGCCTGGATGACTCGTGTCCCTCCGATCCAACAGGAGCGGCTGCCTGTGCGCACGCCGTCCAATCGAGGGTCGTGTTGTGCTGACGGCTCGCCGGTCGCAAGATGGTGCCGAGGTGAGCACCATGCTGGACGGCAACGCGATCGCGGGAACGCTGCACGACGTGTTCGGCGGTGACATGACGACCGCCACCGGGACCTGTGGGTCGTGCGGCGACCGCGGGGTCCTCGCGGAGGTCCGGGTCTACCTGCGCGCGCCCGGCATCGTGGCCCGCTGCCGGCACTGCGAGAGCATCCTGCTGGTCATCGTCGAGAAGCGCGGGGTCGCGTGCGTGGACGTGTCCGGGTTCGCCGCGCTCGACCAGCCCTATACCGACGAGTAGTGGTCGCCGAGGTACTGGCCGTGCAGTCCAAAGGGGATGAACGTGTCCAGCTGGGCACGGGCGACCTCGCTGAAGTCGCGGGCGTTGAGCACCAACAGGAACGACGTCCGGGTGGTGGTGTCCAGGACCAGGCACAGGATGACGCCGTCGTCCTCGGTGGCGGCGCCGGGTGTCGGCACGAACACGGGTTCGCCTGGGAAACAGCCGTCCTGAAACCACGTCATGGATACGTGGGACTGGGTGTCGACTTTGACGATCTGGTTGTACGCGACTTCGGGAAGGTCCTGGCGCATGCCCGCGGAGTACACGTATCGATAGGGCTTTCCGTTGTGGCGCCCGTAGTTGTAGGTCGGGAGTTCGACTTGCTGGCTGGACAGGACTTCGCAGGTCACCTCATTGCCGGAGCCTAACGGCAAGGCGTATCGGCGCAACTGGCCTAGGGACAACGGTGAGTTGTGGTGCCGGCGGTCGAGGTAGAAATCGGTCATGTGCTCGGCCGAGTCGTAGGCCGCGACGTCCATGAAGATCGTGTCGCCGGCCTCGTAGGCGTTGGCGTGGTGCACGGCGAAGAACCCATGTGTCTCAAGGACTTTGCGCAGGGTTCCGTCGACGCGGCTGGTGATGAAGATCTTCGTTGCGGCCGTGGGGTTCCAGCGGAAGCAGGCGACGAAGGGCTTGTCCCCCGCAGCAAGCGTAGCCAGATCGGTGGTCAGCGGGTACTCGACGGTGATGACGTAGTTCTCGGTCATCGAGAAGTGGTGGCGATACCCGGGATTGCCGCGTTCAACGGGAACGGTGGACAGGATCTCCGGGGTGCCGGTGGCGATGTCGGTGGACACGATCTGGTAGACCGGGTTCGGGCCGAGGACGGTGTGCACGTTGTACTGGATCTTGTGGTCGAAGTCGCGGTGCGGGTGCGCGGTGACCGCGCGATGGCCCGGGATGTCGTTGTCCGCCGGCGATTGGTCGAGCCAGCCGGTCGCCTGGAGGGTCTCCGGGTCGAACGTGACGGCCATGGCGCCTTCACCCTGCGCGGCGACCACATCGCCGATCCGGGTGATGTTGATGTTGCAGTTGCCGTTCTCCTCGACGAAATCGGTCTTCTCGCCGCGCATCAGGTCGGTGCATGGGTCGGTCGCGAACGACTTCCACGAGATCCGCCCGGTGGCCTCCTGCGCGCGATAGCCGGGGCTGTCGAGGAAACGGCACCGGTAGGACACCTTTCCGCCCGCGAAGCTGAAGCGCTGCAATAGAGCCAGCCCATCCCACCAGTGCAGCAGGTGCTGGCGGCCGAGATCCCACTTACCCGGCCCGGTGCGCAACAGGGTGCCGGACAACCACTCGGGCATGGTCCCGGTCACCGGCACGTCCGGCATGTCCACCTCGCCGGGCAGGTTCTGCCAGCCCAGCGTCCCGCGCAGGGTGCCGACCTTGTCCCCCTGACCACCGCGGTAGATCCCCTGCCGCACCAACGTGTCCAGATTGGACAGACGGTCCAGACTGTCCACAGTGGCATGCCACATGCGCCCTCCCGGTTCGACCGCCTCGACCCTGCCACGCGCCGGCACAGCGAACTACCAGTGGTGCACCCCACTGAAGCGGAGACACCTCCGGAACCATGCTAGAGTTGATAGCGGAGGACCCCTCCACTACTACCACGAGGAGGACGCGCATGATCGCGAACAGCCCTCATTTCACGGCCACCGGCACCGCACGTGCGGGTGGGGCCGCGACGATTGGGAGCCGTGCGGTGTCGCGCATCGGGTTCGGCGCGATGCAGCTGAGAGAGTTGCACGCCGACCGGGCCGCCGCGATAGGTCTGTTGCGTCGCGCGGCCGAACTCGGCGCCGACCATGTCGACACCGCCCATTTCTATGGCGACGGCTTCGTCAACGGGCTCATCCGCGACGCGTTCGGGCCCGAGGACGGGGTGGTGACCGTCAGCAAGGTGGGCGCCGATCCCAACCCGGGTGGGCGCATTCCGCTGCGGCCCGCCCAACGGCCCGAGCAGCTGCGCGCCAGCGTGGAGGACAACCTGGCGAGCCTCGGTGCCGACCAGATCCCGGTGGTGAACCTGCGCCGCCTGGAAACCCTGCCCGGGATCCTGGCCGAAGGCGACCAGGTGGTGGACGTGGACGACCAGCTCGCCGAGCTGACCGCGCTGCGGGACGCCGGGAAGATCGGTGCGATCGGCCTGAGCGCCATCACGGTGGACACCCTGCGCCGGGCGCTGCCCGCTGGGATCGCCTGTGTCCAGAACGCCTACAGCGTGGTGTCGCGCGGCGACGAGGACATGCTCCGGCTGTGCACCGAGGAGCACATCGCGTGGGTGCCGTTCTTCCCGCTGGGTGGCGCCTTTCCGACGATGCCCAAGGTCATCGATGAACCGGCTGTGATCGCCGTCGCGCGAGCGCTTGGCCGCACCCCGGCTCAGGTGGGTCTCGCCTGGCTGCTGCATCACGCGCCGAATGTCCTGCTGATCCCCGGTACCGCGAACCCCGGCCATCTCGAGGCGAATATCGAAGCCGGGACAATCGACCTCGATGAGGCGGCAATGGCGGCGCTGGACGCCGTTCAGCCTCGTTCCACTGACGTGAGGCTCGGCTGATCCCACATATCAGCAATCCTGCCGGGAAGGCATTCCTTCCCGGCAGGATCAATTGTTCACTGGGTCACCGGGTAAGGAAGGCCCACGACTGGTCGGAGAAAGTCGGCGTGCAGTCGAAACTGGTCGCCGCACCATTCGCGCTGGGCGCCGCGAGGCACTTTCCGCGCAGGTGGTTGTACAGCATGAAGGTGTTCGCTCCGGGAGCGGGATCCAGGCGCCACCACTGGTCGTCGAAGGTCGGGTCGCACCGCGACACCCGGACATTGCCGTTCTTCAGGATCGCCAGGCATTTCGAGGTGGCCAGGCCGCGCACCCGGTAGAACCCGGCCTCGCCGGCCGGCTCGAGGAAGAAGAACTGGTCGGTGAAGGTGACGTTGCAGCCGGAGATGTTCACCCGCTCGCTGGACTGTCCCGCGAGGCACTGTCCCCGCCCCTGATTGAGCAACTGGTAGAGCACTCCCGGCGTGGGCTCCGCGAGGGCACCGTTCGGCGCCGCCTGGGCGGCGGCGGGGACGATCATCATGAGCAACGCCGAGACGGCACCCACCAGCAGCGCCGCCATACGGGCAGATAACTTCATCGAATCCCTTTCTCTCCGAATCTGGGAAATCGAACCACGGCGAGGCAAAGCGATTTAGCGAATGGGCCTTCGCCGGGCTGACGATCAGCAGCCTATGGCGTTTTCCGGGCCTGTTGGCCGGTTGTTTCCCGGCGGTCCGGGCCGTTGGCCGGATGCGGCCAGCCCCGCTACACTCTGCCCCCGGCGCCGCGGGAGGGTGGATGAGAACCGGCTTGACGAGTGTGCTTTCGGAGTCGGCCGCGAAGCTTTATGAGCGATTAATCGTCAGCGGCGGCCTGTCGCTGGTGGAGCATCCGGACCTTTCCGGCACCCACGAGGCCCGCGAGCTGATCGACAAGGGTTTCGCCAGGGAACGCTATGTAGAGCTGCCCAGACTAGTGCCCGTTGAGCCGATCCGCGCTGTCGATAACGCCATTCTGACCAAACAACGGCAGATTCTGGACCAGTACCAGTCGCTGCTGCGCCTGCGCGACGAGATGCGCACCCTCCAGCAGGACTACCTGTCGGCCGCGGTGCCCGAGGAGCCGCACGACCTGGTCCGGGTGATCACCGACCGGGAGGAGATCGGGGCGCTGTCGGTCGAGCTGTGCCTGTCCGCGCAGCACGACGTGGCCAGCCTGGAGACCGAGCACTTCACCCGGCCACCGGACCCGAGGTCGGCGCGGTCGCTGCCCGCCGAGGTCCTCGAGCGCGGGGTGTCGTTCCGCAACATCTACTCCCGCGCCGCACTGGAGGTGCCCGGCGCGGCGGAGATGCTCCGGAAGTCCCAGGAAACCGGCTGGCTGTGCCGGGTGTACCCGGACCTGCCGATGAAACTGGTTGTCGTGGACGATCGGGCCGCGTTGCTGCCGCTCGGCCCCACCGGCATGGAAGGCGCGGTGCTGGTGCGCGCGCCGGTGATCGCCGCGACGCTGCGGACCTATTTCGAGCTGCTGTGGAGCCGGGCGGTGTCCATCGACGGCACCGCGTCGAAAGTGCCGCCGGAACAGGACCAGGTGCTGCGGCTGGTGCTGACCGGCATGACCGACGGCGCCATCGCCCGCAACCTCGGCATCAGCGAACGGACCGTGCGCCGCCACGTCCAGGCGCTGCTCAACGCGCTCGGCGCGACCAACCGGGTCACCCTGGCCGTCGCCGCCGTCCGCGAGGGCTGGGTCGACTGAGCCGTCACTGCCACTCCCATGGCCGGTCGATATCCCCGCCACAGATCGGAGTCAGCCTCGGATCGGTCCGCGGCGGCGGCGCGACCGAGGGCGCGGTGTCCCCGCCCACCGGCGCGATCACCCGGCTGAACCGTCCGGGCGCCCGCGCGGACACCCGCCAGTCCATCCGGTTGGCGACGCGGCAGGGCAGCTGTTTCTGGGTCAGCAGAACCAAACCGGCGGAATCCACGCCGTACAACAAGGTTCCGTCGCCGGTCACATCGTGTACGCCGGCCGGTAGTTGCCCGCTCGGGTACCAGACGTCGTCGTGCGTGGCACTGCCCGGCACTCGCCAGACGCGATACTCGATGCCACCCCAGTTGCCCACCGCGTGGTTCTGCGCCAGCCCGGTGATCGCGGGCCCGTGCAAGAGGGTGAAGAGCACGCCGGCCTCGGTCAGCGTGCTCCCGTTGTGCCGGAAGAGATGCACCGGTCCGCCGAAGTCACCGGCCGCCAGGTACCCGGGCCGGGCAACGAAAACGACGTTATGAGACCAGTCGGCCCCAGCCCGGACGGGAGCGCCCAAAGCCGCACCGGGAGCCTCCTGCCGACGCCACCACAGGTCGCCGTTAGCCGTGACCGCGTAGAGGAGAACCACCGTTCCGTCGTACGCGCCGAACACCTGCGAGTAGGCCCGCCAATCGCCCGAGTCGACGTCCACGACGGGCCCGAACTGCCAGGACTTCCCGGCCGGACATGCCTGAATCTCCCCCAGGCGCCCCGTTTCGGCGTCCACGGCGAACACCCGCGCCTCGCACCCGGTGCCGGCCGCGGCCGGCGTGGTCGCGCTCAGCGCCAGCACCAAGCACGCGACCACCCGTCCGACCGTCTGCAGGATCACGGCCCCAACCCTAGGAACCGCGGGCCTGCTCGAACCGTCCGACGCAGGCCACTGACCTCATCCGGCCGTTCGAGCCGTGATGATCCAGGCGCGCGCGTCGAACCAGACCCCATCGTCGGTGTTGTGCTCGGCCATGACCTGACGCAGCCGGTCGAGGGCGTCGGGCTGCGAGGCCGCCCCGCTGCCCATCCGCAACGCGAGCACGGCGTTCACGGCCGCATCCGGATCCGCGCCGTACCAAACGGGTTCGCGCACGTCAGTGACGGTGATGTCGGTGAACCCCGCCGAAGACACCATACCGTCCACAGTGGACGGGTCAGACAAAGAGAACGCACCGCCGCTCGGGACCGTTCCACCCAGCGCCCCTTGGATAGCGTGCACCCATTCCTGCTGGTCACCGCTTTGCCACACCAGCTGAACCAGCCTCGCGCCAGGCCGTAACGCCCGCCGGATGTTGGTGAAAGCCGCGACCGGGTCGGCGAAGAACATCGTGCCGAACCGGCTGACCGCCAGACTGAACCGCGCCGCCGGGAACGGATGCACCTGCGCGTCCCCTTCCTCGAAGCGCACGTTGTCCAGCCCGGCGGAAAGCCGGCGCGCCCGCTCCAGCATCACCGGCGACACGTCGACGCCGAGCGCACTCCCCTCGGTCGCGACCCTGGCGGCTTCACGCGTTGTCTGACCGGTGCCGCACCCCACATCAATAACAGTGTCACGGTTCCGGACAGCCATGGCCTCGATCAGCCTTGGCTGGTATCGCCGCAGCTCAGCGTCGTAGTCGAAGCCATCTTGTTGATCTCCCATCAACCCATCATTGCATCAACGCGACGTCGGACCAGTGTCCTCTGTGGACACATTCGCAGCGACGCGCGCTCGGCGGTGTAAACAACACGATGGAGTGGTCATGATCTTGATGTCCGGCGCGCCGCCGATCGCGGCCCGGCCGCATGCGGTGCAGTGCACCCCCACATGAGCGCGTTTCAGATCCGCGCTCACCGGGAGAGGAGATCGCAGGCGTGGCCGACCACTCGACGGTGCTCATCGCGGGCGCCGGACCGGCCGGGTTAGTCCTGGGCAACCTGTTGCAGGGCAACGGGATCGACACCCTGATCGTCGAACGGGCCAGCCGC
Source organism: uncultured Actinocrispum sp. (assembly GCA_966244135.1). Classification (GTDB taxonomy): domain Bacteria; phylum Actinomycetota; class Actinomycetes; order Mycobacteriales; family Pseudonocardiaceae; genus Kibdelosporangium. The sequence continues at coordinate 7,033 of CBIMJO010000355.1, forward strand.
CGGCAGACCGAGACCAGGGCCAGAGCGGGGTTCCTCGGCGCCAACAGCGCCCGGGTGCTCGCCGAGCACGGGCTCGCCGCCGGGATGCTCCACAAAGGACGCTCGCACGGCACCTGCGCGTTCCGCGCCGAGGACGGCGAGTTCGAGCTGAACTACGCCGAACTCGGCCGGGGTGAGACCCACACCGTCTACCCCCAGCAAGACCTGGTCACCGACCTGATCGCCGAGTACCTCGACCGGGGCGGCGAACTCCGGTTCGGTGTCACGGTCACCGACGTCGACGCCCGGACCGCCACACTCGGCTACCGCGACACGACCGGCACAGGGGTCCTGACCGGCCAATACATCGCGGGCTGCGACGGTGGTAACGGCGTTACCAGACAAGCGGTCCCATCCCGTCGGCACGGCCGCGACCACGGCATCGCTTGGCTGGCGATCCTCGCCGAGGCCCCACAGAGCATGCCCGCGGTCACCTACGCCATCCACGATGACGGGTTCGCCGGTCACATGGCGCGCAGCCCACAGGTGACCCGCTACTACCTTCAGGTTCCCCTCGACGAAGACCCGCGGGCCTGGCCGGACGAGCGGATCTGGGCCGCGCTGGCGGCCCGCATGCGGGCCGAGAAGTTCGGGCCGTTGCGGCAGGGGCCGGTCACCGAGCGGCGGATCGTGCGGCTGCGCTCGGAGGTCGGCGACCCCATCCAGTACGAGCGGCTGTTCCTCGTCGGCGACGCGGCAAGCCTGATCAGCCCGTCCGCCGCCAAAGGCGCGAACCTGGCGATCATGCAGGCCGAGGTGCTGGCCGCCGCCCTCACCGGCGCGATCACCCGCGACGACGAGCGGGCCCTGGCCACGTACTCGCGCACCTGCCTGCCCAGGATCTGGCGGGCACAGGAGTTCTCGCACTGGATGATCGACCTCCTGCACTGCCCGGCGGCCGCGCCGGACGCGGGATTCCAGCGCGCCCTGCGCCGTGCTCGGCTCGACAGCCTGCGCGACTCGCGCGCCCATCAGGACTTCTTCGCCGAGCACTACGTCGGCATCTGAGCAAACGGGAAACCATCATGATCTCGACGACACCTCCTGCCCTCGCCGACGCCGACCTCGACCGGGTCACCGCGGCGATGGACCTCCTCGGCGCC
>CBIMJO010000356.1:0-8169 GCA_966244135.1 uncultured Actinocrispum sp.
ACTCGAGGTAGTCGTCGATCACCCGCTCGAACAGGACGTTGTTCTCCCAGAGGGTGTCGTCCGCGTCAAAGATGAGCACCTGCTTCACGCGGCGGACAGTACACCGGATTCTGGTACGCCCGCACCACTTTTAACTCATGAGCGAGGCTTGCGCGGCGGCGAATAGCATCTGTGCCATGCGCGTACTGGTGGTCGACAACTACGACAGCTTCGTGTTCAACCTGGTCCAGTACCTGGCACAGCTCGGCGCGGAGTGCGTGGTGCACCGCAACGACGCGGCCGAGCTGGACTCGCTGGACGGCTTCGACGGGGTGCTGGTCAGCCCCGGCCCGAGCACGCCCGAGCGGGCCGGGCGCAGCATCGAGGTGGTCAAGCGGGCCGCCGAGGCCAACCTGCCCCTGCTCGGCGTCTGCCTGGGCCACCAGGCCATCGGCGTCGCCTGGGGGGCCACTGTGGACCGCGCTCCCGAGCTTCTGCACGGCAAGACCAGTCAGGTCCACCACACCGGCGCCGGCGTCCTGACGGGCCTGCCAGACCCCTTTACGGCCACCCGCTACCACTCGCTGACGATCCTGCCGGAGACCGTGCCCGCCGAGTTCGAGGTGACCGGGCAGACCGACACCGGGATCGTGATGGCCATGCGCCACCGGTCGCTGCCGATCGAGGGCGTGCAGTTCCACCCCGAGTCAGTGCTGACCGACGGCGGCCACCGGATGCTGGCCAACTGGCTGGCATCCTGCGGCCACCCGGTCGCGGAGTCCGTCGTCGCCGAACTGGAGCAGGGGATGCGGGCCCTCACCCAGGCCGCCGCCGTCCGTTAGCAGGCCGGCGGGGTGGAACTGCCCGTCGTGCTTGTCGTGCCCACTGTCGCCGACGTGGTGCTGCCACCGGGAACGGTGTTGACCGTCGTGGTGGTGGAGCCGGCCGGCGGGCTGGTCGTCGTCGTGGTGTCAGTGGGGCACGACGGCGTCTTGATCTCGTCGTCGGTGCGCCACTGGCTGATCATCGACCGGGCGGCGTCCAGGTCGGCCACCGACAGGCCCTGGCTGACCTGTTCCTTCTGCGCCGACGGCAGCTGGTTCACCGTGAGCGGGCGGCAGTCGGTCTTCTCCGCCGGGCACGAGCCCTCTACCTTCCGGTGCAGCTCCAGGCCCAGCACGGTGCCGCGGACACCCTGGAAGACCGAGACCTCCGAGTTCTCCCCGACGGCCACGTAGTAGTTCGTGTACGCGAGGTAGCGCACCACGGCCGCCGCGATGGCCAGCAGAACTACCGCCACGGCCGCACTGATGATGATCAGGCGGCCGCGTCTGCGCTTCTTCTTCGCTGGCTGAGGCGGTTGCGGTGGCTGCTGCATCACCGGCGGGCCCATGGCCACCGGCGGCCGCGGCGGCGAGGTGCTCTGCCCCGGCTGCGGCACCGGCTTCAGGTGGTTGTCCGTGCCCGGGCCGGCCGCCAGCGCCTGGGTGGCCTGGCTCGGTTCCTCGTCGACCACGTCGGCCACGATCACCGTGACGTTGTCCGGGCCGCCGCCCTGCAGCGCCAGCTCGATCATCTTGTCCGCGCAGGCCTGCCGGTCGGCGATCTTCATCGTCTCGGCGAGCTTCTCGGTACCGACCACATCGGACAGACCGTCCGAGCACAGCAGGTACCGGTCGCCGATGCGGGTCTCGCGCACCGACAGGGTCGGCTCGATCACCTCGTGGCCGACCAGCGCGCGCAGCACCAGCGAGCGCTGCGGGTGGGTGAGCGCCTCCTCCGGCGTGATCCGGCCTTCGTCCAGCAGCGACTGCACGAAGCTGTCGTCCCTGGTGATCTGGGAGAACACGCCGTCGCGCGACAGGTACGTGCGCGAGTCGCCGATGTTCACCAGCCCGAGCCGGCCGCCGCCGAACAGGATGGCGGTCAGCGTCGTGCCCATGCCCTCCAGGTCCGGGTCCTGCTGGACCAGCTCGGCGATGGTGTCGTTGCCGGCCACCACGGCCTCGTGCAGCTTGCCGAGCAGGTCGTCACCCGGCGGGTCCTCGTCCAGCGGCGCCAGCGCGGCGATCACGACCTTGCTCGCGACCTCACCGGCGGCGTGCCCGCCCATCCCGTCGGCGATCGCGAGCAGGTGCGGCCCGGCGTACACCGAGTCCTCGTTGTTGGACCGGTGTAAGCCGCGGTCGCTGCGTGCCGCGTACTTGATCACGAGCGTCATGTCCGGAGCGGGCTCTCAACCCAATGCTGCCCAACCACTGCTGTCCGCCTTTCCGGACGCTCACCGTCCAGGTACCGCCAGGCCGAGATCTCGGGGGCAACAACATACAAAACCATCACCGGCGGCCGTTCCTCAGCCACCGCCAATGCCGCCGCCTTTACTTGCGATCTTGACGTTCACCGGCTGGTTCTTCGCGATCTTGTTGTTGGCCCCGGGGTCCTGCTCGACGACCTCGTCCTTCTCGTCCGGCCTGTCGGGGGTCACCTCGGTGATGTTGAACTGGCCGTCCCAGCCCGCGGTGCGCAGCGCGTTGAGCGCGTCCTGCTTCTTCAGCCCCACCAGGTTCGGCATGGTGATCTGGTTGCTGTTTTGCGAACCCTTGGACACCTTGACCGTGATCGTGCTGCCCGGCTTGGCCTTCTTCGGCGCGTAGTCGGTGACCGTGCCCTCCGGCTGGTCGGAGTCGACGTCCTGGCGGCTGACCACCCAGCCGTCGGACTCCAGGTTGGACTTCGCGGTGTTGAAGTCCTGACCGGTCACCGGGGTCACGGTCTGCTGCGCCTGCGCCTTGCCGATCAGCAGCTTCACCGCCGAGCCCTTGGGCACCTGCACGCCGATGCCCGGGCTGGTGTTGCTCACCTTGTTGATCAGCTTGGCGTCGGTCACCTCCTCGGTGTCCTCACCGGACACCGTGAAACCGGCCTGCTGCAGGATGTTGGTGGCGTCGTCCTTGGTCTTGCCCTTGACGTCCGGGATGCCGACCTGGTTGGCGGCGCGGCCGACCTGGATGGTCACCGGGTTGTTCTTGTCCGCCTTGCCGGGCTGCGGGTCCTGGCTGATCACCAGGCCGACCTGCTCGGCGTTGCACGGCGCGGGGGCGCCGCCGGCACCCGGCTCGCAGCTGATCGGGGTCACCTGGATCTTGGTGAACCCGGCGTCGCTGAGCTGTTTGCGGGCGGCCTGCTCGGTCTGGCTGTGCACGTCCGGCAGGTTGACGATGCTGGAACTCGGCGTGTCCTTGTTCAGCAACGAGGTGACCAGGTAGATCGCCAGCACGATGACCGCGACCACGAGCAGCGTGACGATCGTGGTGATCCACGCCTTGCGGCGCTTGCGCCGGCGTTCCTCCTCACCGTCGTCGTAGGCGTCGTACTCGTCGACCATCGAGTCCGGCCGGTGCCGCCCGCGCATCGGGACCAGCTCGGTGGACCGGGTCTGCTGGCCCAGCATGGCGGTGCGGTCGTCCTCGGACATCACCATCGGCGCGGCCGGCCGCTGGCCGGACAGCACCCGGACGATGTCCATCCGCATCTCCGCGGCCGACTGGTACCGGTTGGCCGCCCCTTTGGCCATCGCTTTCAGCACGATCGCGTCGAGCTGGGGGCTGACCCGCGGGTTGAGCTGCGACGGCTTGCGCGGGTCCTCCCGCACGTGCTGGTAGGCCACGGCGACGGGGGAGTCGCCGGTGAACGGCGGCTCGCCGGTGAGCAGCTCGAACAGCACGCAACCAGTTGCGTAGACGTCGCTACGGGCGTCCACGGCCTCACCACGGGCCTGTTCGGGCGAGAGGTACTGGGCGGTGCCGATCACCGCGGCGGTCTGCGTGACGGCCGCCTGGCCGTCGTGCACCGCGCGCGCGATACCGAAGTCCATCACCTTGACCGCGCCGGTCTTGGTGATCATCACGTTGGCGGGCTTGACATCCCGGTGGATGATCCCATGTCTGTGCGAGAAATCCAGTGCGGCGCAGACGTCCGCCATGATCTCCATGGCGCGCTGGCCGGGCAGCGGGCCCTCGGTCTTGACGATGTCGCGCAGGGTCCGCCCGTCGACGTACTCCATCACGATGTAGGGCAGCGGGCCGTACTCGGTGCGCGTCTCACCGGTGTCGTAGACCGCGACGATGGCGGGATGGTTCAGCGCGGCGGCGTTCTGCGCCTCGCGCCGGAACCGCTCCTGGAACTGCGGGTCCCTGGCCAGGTCGGCACGCAGCACCTTGACCGCGACGTCACGGCCCAGCCGCACGTCGCGACCCTTGTGAACCTCGGACATGCCGCCATAGCCGAGCGTCTCGCCCAGCTCGTAGCGATTGGAGAGCAGTCGCGGTGTCGTCATCGCTGCGTTGTCCCGCTCCTAGTCAACTTCTCGATCCCATCATGCCCGCTCTTGCTTGATCGCCAGGCCGTTTTCAACCAGGCGGCTGCCCGTCGGGGACGCACTCGACGGTCACCTTCGACCCCCGGTCGAGCGTCCCGACCGGCTGCACGCTGGTGACGAGGCACGATCGCAGGTCCTGCGACGGCTCGCCCGGCGTCGATCGCACGTCCGGTTCCAGCCCAGACTTCCGTAACTGCTCAGCCACGTAGTCGGCGGGGTGGCCGAGCAGCTCGCCCGGCTTCACCTGAACTGGTCCAGGGCGTCCCTGTCCGCTGGGTTCACGGTACGACGGCTCGCCGGCCGGGAAGCTGACACCCGACGCGCCCGGCGTGGCGCCGGAGGTCCCGGGGGCGGGGGTACCCGGTGAACGGGTACCCGAACCGGCCAGCTTCGGTATCGCCCACACTCCCAGCAGCACCAGGGCCACCAGGAGCACCGCGAGCAACGTCCACAGCCAGGCCCGGCTCCCACGCCGCGGCGGAGGCGGCGGCAGCGGGAACGAGCCGGTGCCCGGGGGCACCATCGGCGGAGCCATGCCGCCCGTGACGATTCGTGGGTGCGTCCCCGTGTGGTGGGGCTGCGGCGTGGACGCCGCCATGACCAGTCCCGACGGGGTCGGCAGCGGCCGTCCCGCGCGGACCGCGGCGACCGCCGCGGCGAACTCCCCGCCACTGCCGTAGCGACGGCGGGGGTCCTTGACCATGGTCGCCTCGATGACGGCCCGCGCACCCGGCGGGACGTCCGGCGGCAACGGCGGCGGGATGTCGCGGATGTGCATCATCGCGACGGTCACCGCGTTCTCCGACAGGAACGGCCGGTGCCCCATCAGGCACTCGTACCCGACCACAGCCAGCGAGTACACGTCGCTGGCCGGTTCGGCGTCGTGCCCGAGCGCCTGCTCGGGGGCGATGTAATGGGCCGTTCCCATCACCATTCCGGACCGGGTGACCGGTGCCGCGTCGGCCGCCTTGGCGATGCCGAAGTCGGTCAGCTTCACCACCCCGGCCGGGGTGATCATGATGTTGCCCGGCTTGACGTCCCGGTGCACGTAGCCGCCCGCGTGCGCGGCCTGCAGCGCGTGGCCGGCCTGCTCCAGGATGTCCAGCGTGCGGTCGGCGTTGATCCGGCCCTCGCGGGCCAGGATGGCGGCCAGGGGTTCGCCCTCGACCAGCTCCATCACCAGGTAGGCGGTGTCGTGCGGGCCGTCCGGTATCGCCGCCGTCTCGCCGTAGTCGTGCACCGAGGCGATCCCCGGGTGGTTGAGCGAGGACATCGTCCGCGCCTCGGTGCGGAACCGGTGCAGGAACTCGGCGTCCCCGCACAGCTCCGGCTTGAGCACCTTCACCGCGACAGCCCGGTCCAGCCGCGTGTCCGCGGCCTCCCACACCTCGCCCATGCCACCGACGGCGATCCGCCTCGCCAGCCGGTAGCGGTCGGCAAGCAGCTGCCCCGACGTCAGCATGCTCACCTACTTCCCGATTCCCGGCAGCGCGTTGATGGTGGCCCGGCCCACGGACGCGGCCACCGACCCACCGGTCGCGGCCAGCCCGCGGTCACCACCGTTCTCCACCACGACGGCCACGGCTATCTGCGGGTTGTCCGCTGGGGCGAAGGCCACATACCAGGCGTGCGGCGGGGTGGCCTTGGGGTCGGCGCCGTGCTCGGCCGTCCCGGTCTTCGAGGCGATCTCCAGACCGGCCACCTTGCCGTCGCCCTTGGTGTTCGCCTCGGACTTCTTCATCATGTCCCGCAACGCGTTGGCGTTGCTGCCGGACATCGCGCGGCCGATCTCGTCGGCGTCGAAGTCGGAGATCACCTGCAGGTCCGGCGCCAGCACCTTCTGCACCAGCTGCGGGCGCATCACGATGCCGTTGTTGGCGATCGCGGCCGCGACCATGGCGTCCTGCATCGGGGTGAGCAGCACGTCCCGCTGGCCGATGCCGGTCTGGAACAGCGCCGCGCGGTCCGGCAGCTTGCCGATGCCGGAGGGCACCACGGTCATCGGGATCTGCAGGTCGGTCTGGCCGATGCCGAACTTCGCGGCCTGCTCCTGCAGCTTGTCCTTGCCCAGCTGGTCGGCCAGGGTGGCGAACGCGGTGTTGCAGGACAGCGCCAGCGCGGTCTCCAGCGGCACCTGGTTCTGGTCGGCCGGGCCGCAGTGGCTGTGCGCGAAGTTCTCCAGGTCGGTCTTGGTGCCGGGCAGCTGGATCGACGCGTCCGCGGGCAGCAGGTAGTTCTTGTCCTTGCCGTCCTCCAGCGCGGCCGCGGTGACCACGAGCTTGAACGTCGAGCCGGGCGGGTAGGTCTCCGAGATGGCCCGGTTGAGCATCGGCTTGAGCTTGTTGTTCTCGTCCCGGATGGTGTCCCAGTACGCCTGCTGCTCGTCCGAGTCGTGCGAGGAGAGCGGGTTCGGGTCGTAGGACGGGGTGGACACCATCGCCAGGATCTCGCCGGTCTGCGGGCGCAGCGCGACCACCGCGCCGACGAAGTTCTTCTTCATCATGGCGTCGTAGGCGGCCTGCTGCACGGCCGGGATGACGGTGGCCTGGATGTTGCCGCCGCGCGGGTCGCGGCCGGTGATCAGGTCCGACAGCCGGCGCACGAACAGCCGGTCGTCCGAGCCGTTGAGGATCTCGTCCTCGGCCCGCTCCAGCGCGCGCGAGCCGTAGCGCACCGAGTAGTACCCGGTGACCGGGGCCATCGCCGCGCCGAACGGGTACTGCCGCAGGTAGCGCAGCCGGTCGTTGGTCGGCGAGACCTTCGCCAGCAGCTCGCCGCCCACCGGCGAGATGAGCTTGCCGCGCTCCCGGGAGTACTCGTCGTAGAGCACGCGCTGGTTGCGCGAGTCGGCGCGGTAGTCGTCCGCGTTGACCATCTGGATGTAGGTGACGTTGGCCAGCAACAGCACCAGCATGGCGATCATGGCGAGGCCGACCCGCCGCAGGGGTGTGTTCATGTCGGCCGCTCCACCATGACCGTGCTCGCCTCCGCGATCGGCGCCTGCTGGACCGGCCGCGGGCGCGAACCGGTCTGCGGCCGCCGTGCCGCGTCGGAGATCCGCAGCAGTAAGGCGACCAGGATGTAGTTCGCCAGCAGCGAAGACCCGCCGTAGGACAGGAACGGCGCGGTGATCCCCGTCATCGGGATCAGCGCTGTCACCCCGCCCACCACGACGAACAGCTGCATGATGATGGCGAACGACAAACCCCCGCCGAGCAGTTTGCCGAAACTGTCCCGGACCGCGACCGCACTGCGCAGGCCGCGCATGGCCAGCAGCATGTACACCATCAGCACGGCGGCCAGGCCGATGAAGCCGACCTCCTCGCCGATCGCCGCGGTGATGAAGTCGGTGTTGGCCTCCGGCACGATCTCCGGCCGCCCGGCGCCCAGGCCGGTGCCGGCCATCCCGCCGGTGCCGAGGCCGAACAGGCCCTGGGCGATCTGGTAGCTGCCGCCCAGCCTGCCGTAGACCACCGGGTCCATCGGGTGCAGCCAGTTCGCCACCCGCTGCTGCACGTGCGTGAACAGCGAGTACGCCACCAGCGCGCCACCGATGAACAGCACGAGGCCGATCACCACCCAGGCCACCCGCTCGGTGGCCACGTACAGCATCGCCAGCACGATGCCGAAGATCAGCAGCGAGGTGCCCAGGTCCTTCTCGAACACCAGGACGCCGATCGCCACGCCCCAGGCCAGCAGGATCGGCCCGAGGTCACGCGCCCTGGGCATCTCCAGGCCGAGGAACCGCCTGCCCGCCACCATGAACAGGTCCCGCTTGGAGACCAGGAAGGAGGCGAAGAAGATCATCAGCA
>CBIMJO010000357.1:0-8166 GCA_966244135.1 uncultured Actinocrispum sp.
GGTTCTCCGCCACGTCGCGCAGCAGGCGGCGCATGATCTTGCCGGACCGCGTCTTCGGCAGCTCGGGCACCACCATCACCTGGCGGGGCTTGGCGATCGGGCCGATCTCCTTGGCCACGTGGTCGCGCAGCGCCTTCACCGCTTCCGCGCCGCCGTCGACCGCGCCGCCGCGCAAGATCACGAACGCGACGATCCCTTGACCGGTGGTCGGGTCGGTGGCGCCGACGACCGCGGCCTCGGCGACGGTCGGGTGCGAGACCAGGGCGGACTCGACCTCGGTCGTCGAGATGCGGTGGCCGGACACGTTCATCACGTCGTCCACGCGGCCCAGCAGCCAGATGTCACCGTCGTTGTCGTACTTGGCGCCGTCACCGGCGAAGTAGAAGCCCTGCTCGGCGAAGCGCGACCAGTAGGTGTCGCGGTAGCGTTCGTTGTCGCCCCAGATCCCGCGCAACATCGATGGCCACGGCTTGTCCAGCACGAGGTAGCCACCGCCACCGTGCGGGACCTCGTTGCCCTGGTCGTCGATGATCTTCGCGGACACACCCGGCAGCGCCCGCTGCGCAGAACCCGGCTTGGCTGAGGTGACACCGGGCAGCGGCGAGATCATGATCGCGCCGGTCTCGGTCTGCCACCAGGTGTCCACGACCGGGGTCTTCGACGCGCCGATGGTCTCCCGGTACCAGATCCACGCCTCGGGGTTGATCGGCTCACCGACACTGCCGAGCACCCGCAGCGACGACAGGTCGAACTTCGCCGGGATGTCCGCGCCCCACTTCATGAACGTGCGGATCAGCGTCGGCGCGGTGTAGTAGATGGAGACCTTGTACTTCTGCACGATCTCCCAGTGCCGGCCCTCGTGCGGGGTGTTCGGCGTGCCCTCGTAGACAACCTGCGTCACGCGGTTCGACAGCGGCCCGTACACGATGTAGCTGTGCCCGGTGACCCAGCCGATGTCCGCGGTGCACCAGTAGACATCGCTGTCCGGCTTGAGGTCGAACACGTTGTAGTGCGTGTACGACGCCTGAGTCAGGTAGCCGCCCGACGTGTGCAGGATGCCCTTGGGCTTACCCGTCGTGCCGCTCGTGTACAGGATGTACAGCGGGTGCTCGGCGTCGAACGCCTCCGGGGTGTGCTGGTCGGACTGCTTGTCGACGAGGTCGTGCCACCAGATGTCGCGGCCCTCGGTCCACTCGACCTCGGTGTCGGTCCGCTTGACCACGAGCACATGCTGGATGGTCGGCGTCTGCGCGACGGCTTCGTCCACTGCGGTCTTCAGCGCCGCCGGCTTGCCACGGCGGTACTGGCCGTCGGTGGTGATGACGAGCTTGGCCTCGGCGTCGTCGATCCGGGACCGCAGCGCCTCCGCGGAGAACCCGCCGAACACGACGCTGTGGGTGAGCCCGAGCCGGGCGCAGGCGAGCATCGAGAAGATGGCCTCGGGGACCATCGGCATGTAGATCGCGACCCGGTCGCCGACCCGCAGGCCCAGCTCCAGCAGCGCGTTGGCGGTCTTGCTGACCTCGGCCTTCAGGTCGTTGTAGGTGATCGTCCGCGTGTCGCCGGGCTCACCCTCCCAGTGGATGGCGACCTGGTCGCCGTGCCCGGACTCGACATGCCGGTCGACGCAGTTGTAGGCGACGTTCAGCTTCCCGCCGACGAACCACTTCGCGAACGGGGCGCCGCTCCAGTCCAGAACCTGGTCCCACTTGGTGTCCCAGTGCAGTCGCTCGGCCTGCTTCGCCCAGAAGCTCTCCCGGTCGGCGTCTGCCTCGGCGTACAGGTCCGGGCCCGCGTTGGCCGCCGCGGCGAACTCGGCGGACGGCGGGAACGTCCTGCTCTCGGTGAGCAGGTTGTCCAGTGCGGGACCCTGGCCCGACTGCTCGGTCATCGCGTGTGACCTCCTCGGAACTGACAAAACTTGTGATGTGGTGACCGTAGTGCCGCGCGCCGCGAAACAACAGGCTGGGACCCCGGTTGGTTTAGACCAATGGTGAGCGCCGGCCCAGTGGAGCGTCGCCGTATCGGATGACCGCCGCGCTCGGTAGTGTCAGCGCGTGACCGACCCCCTGGGTCCACTGCTGGACCTTCCCGGGATCGCCGAGGCGGTCCAGTCCGCGCGCGAGACCGTGGACGCCGTGCACCGGCATCCAGCGAACCGGCGTGGGTGGCCGACCACGGCCGCCGAAGCGTCGGTCCGAGCCGCACGCTCCTCCGCCTACCTGGACGGGGGCAACCCCGAGATCCCCGATGAGGGCGAAGTCACAGATCCGATCCTGGCCGGGGCGCTGCGGGTCGCCGAAGCCGTCGGGCCGTTGTTGCCCGTGTGGCAACGAGCACCGTTACAGGCATTGGCGCGGCTGCACCTGCTGGCGGCCGCGGACCTCATCGACCCCGCGGAGGACGACCGGCTCGGCCGTCCCCGGTCGGCGCGCGGTGTGTCCGGGCGGCTCGATCTGCTCGCGAGCCTTGTGACGGGTGCGACCAAGGCGCCCGCGCCAGTGCTGGTCGCTGTGGTGCATGGCGAGTTGTTGACGTTGGCGCCATTCGGAGTCGCGGACGGCGTGGTCGCGCGGGCGGCGGCCCGGCTGACCATGATCGGCACCGGTCTGGACCCCAAAGGGCTGACCGTGCCGGAGGTCGCCTACCTGCGGCGGCCGGAGCGGTACCGCGAGGCGGCCGAGGCGTTCGCCAGCGGGCAGCCGGACGGCGTGCGCGACTGGGTCGTGCTGTGCTGCGAGGCGATGGAGATCGGCGCGCGCGAGGCCACCTCGATCGCCGACTCGGTGAACGCCTGAAAGCGCACGTTTCGACGGTTCTGTCACCGAGACATGACCAAAGTGCAACCTAAGTTCAGCCGATAGTGTGACTTCAGTAACGGTGAATCCTGTGCTGCAGAAGGGATTCATATCCGGACGGTCACATAGGACGAACCGGTTGGCGGAACCGAGTCGAATATGGTGGCAACCAAGAGGATTGTCTGCGTGATCGTCGCGCTGACCGTGGCCAGCGCGTGCGGGACGACACCGGTGCGCACCGCCGCGCCAGTTATCCCAACGCCAACAACAACTTCGGACACGACGAGCACCACGTTGACGACGACCACCACCACGACCTCGGCGCCTTCGGCTGTTATTCCCCTTGGCCTCGCGGGGAACACTGCCGGAGCAGTGGAGCAACAGCTGAAATCCCTTGGCTTCGTCAACCTCCAGTACGTCGACGATGTCGGCAACCTGGTGGCCGCCGCCGATCCCTCGTGGACGGTCATGAGCGTGGACGGCTCGGGCTCCACTCGTGCTCGTGCCTCACAGGTTGTGGTGCGGGTTGCCAAGCCCGCGCCTCCGCCTCCGCCGCAAACCGTTGAGGTGCAACCAGAGCCGGTCGTCCCCGATCCTCCGGCCGCCGCCTACTACAAGAACTGTGACGCAGCTCGTGCGGCCGGAGCGGCACCGCTGCACCGGGGCGACCCGGGCTATCGGTCCGCTTTGGACCGCGACAAGGACGGGATCGCGTGTGAATGAGTGTCCATAGTGGACACACTCTGAACGTCGTCTGACCGCCGGGCGTACTGGAAGCGCCCGCCGGTGCCCCGCGGGAGGGCGGCCGGGCAACCCTGTGGCCGGAATGGCCACAGGGTTGTCGCTATGAATAAGGACATTCGCGCCTTATTTCCGTGTCCTAATCGCGCGCGCATCATTAAGCGGCGCACCGCGGGGTGCGCCGCGAAAATGTGGGTATAACTACCGTGCCGCCGCGCCGAGTACGTCCAAGGCGTTGCGGACATGCCCGTTCGCCTCGTGCAACGCCTTAGCGGCCCGTTCCGAGTCGACACCGGACAGCAAATGCACCAGCGCCACCTTCAGGTCGCCGTGTGCCGCCATCAGCGCCGCCGAGCACTCCTGGGTGCCCAGGCCGGTCGCCTCCCGCAGAATCCGCAGGGTACGGCCGCGCAGCTTGGCATTCGTGGCGCGCATACTCACCATCAGGTTCGAGTACGTGCGCCCCAGTTTCACCATCACGGCGGTGGAGAACGCCGTGAGCACCAGCTTCTGCGCCGTGCCCGCCTTCATCCGCGTGGACCCGGCGACCGCCTCCGGGCCGGTGTCCACGGCGATCACCACGTCCACGTCGACGGTCCTGGCCGACATCGGGTTGTTCGAGACCAGCGCTGTGACCGCGCCGATCCGCCGGGACGCGGCCAGCGCACCCAGCACGAACGGTGTCCGGCCGGATGCGGTGAGGCCGAGGACGAAATCCCCGGCCTCGGCGTCTCTGGTCAGCTCGGCCGCCCCCGCGGCCGAGTCGTCCTCGGCGTTCTCCACCGCCGTCCGCAGCGCGGTGTCACCGCCCGCGTGGTGGGCGACGAACCACCCGGCCGGGGTGTTGAACGTCGGCGCCAGCTCGGCCACGTCCAGGCTGGCCAGCCGCCCGGACGTGCCCGCGCCGACGTAGTGCACCTTGTGCCCCTGCTGAAGCGCGGCGGCCGCCAGGTCGACGGCCTGGGCCAGCTGCGGTAGCGCAGCTCCCACGGCGGCCGGCACCTGCCGGTCCTCCGCGTTGATCACTCGCAGGACCTCCAGGGTGGGCATGGTGTCCAGCCCCATGGTCCGCGGGTTGCGGCCCTCGGTCGGCGAGTCGACGTAGACCGCTTGCTGCGGAACCGTCATCGCCCACGCACCTCATCCGGCACTAGGTCACTCTCATTTCCCGATGTCGCGCGCTTTGCGGCGGCCGTCCGGCCGGGTCTCCAGCCGGTGCGGTCCGACCGCGTCGCGAGTGGCCTCCAGCGCGCCCATGGCCTCCGACAGATGCCGTTGCGCCACCCCGATGAACAGGCAGTCGATCACCGTCAGCTGGGCGATCCTGCTGGCCATCGCGCCGGAGCGGAACGTGGTCTCCCTGGCCGCGGTGGTGAGCACGAGATCGGCCACCTCGGTGATCGGGGAGCGGGGGAAGTTGGTCAGCGCCACGGTTGTGGCGCCGTGCTGGCGTGCGGTCCGCAGCGCCTCCACGGTGTCCGTGGTCGCACCGGTGTGCGAGATGCCCACAGCGACATCTCCCTCACGCAGCACGGCGGCGGACGTGAGCATGATGTGGGTGTCGTTCCAGGCGAAGCTCACTCGCCCGATGCGGTGCAGCTTCTGCTGCAGGTCCGCGGCGACGAACGCGCTGGCGCCCACGCCGTAGACATCCACCCGGCCCGCGTTGGCGATGACCTCGACGACCTGCTGCAACGTGGGGATGTCGAGCTGGTCCGCGGTCTCCTCCACGGCACGGGCGTCCGCGAAGGTCACCTTGCCGACGACCTGGTGCAGGTCGTCCTCGGGGCCGATCTCACCGCCGAGGTCGCGCTCGGCGCGGGCCTCGGTGCGGGCGGTGTCCGCGGCCAGCGCGATGCGCAGCTCGGGATACCCGCCGACGCCGATCGCCTTGCAGAACCGCGTGACCGTGGTCTCGCTGGTCCCTGCCGCGTCGGCGACCTCGGTAATACTCCGGCGCGCTACCGAGCCGGGGTTGTCCAGCACCACCTTGGCAACTCGCTGCTCAGCGCGGGCGAGGCCCGGCAGCAGCGACCTGATGCGTACGAGTGGGCTGTTCTCTGCGCGCTCGTCGACCATCTCAGCGGTGCTCACGTGGGAAACTTACTAACAGTTACGAGATCGTACAAGGTCACGACCAGACCTCCTGACGCAACGACACCCAAACGTGTCCGAAACTTGAACCTGCAACCAAACCGGCTTGCGTGGGAAATCGCAGGTAATGGGGGTGCCGTTAACAAACTTTATCATCGGATTCGACGATCCCAAGCTTGTGAATCGAGCGCTGTTGGTTGTTTTTCACCGTCAAGAAGTGTCCGGCTACCCTCGGTGATTTTGATGTTGTCCAGGTTGACCCCGCGACCGGTGTAGAGCGTGTCGGTCGTCAGGCGCCAGCGGAACCGCATCTTCGGGGTCCCCGGGACCTCCGCGGTGACAAACCACCAGGTCCGATGGCCGTGACCGGCCAACCACAGCTGACTTCCGGTGGGTGCTGAACGCCCCTGGGCGGTCACCGGAACGGCCTGCCACTGCACGCCGTCACCACTCGACTCCAGAACGAGGTGGTCGGTCGGCTCCGTATCAACAAATGCATCGAACGTAACCCGTACGGGTGAACTCCGGACCGTGAGCTCCTGTGTGGACAGTGTGGCGGTGTTCAGGTTGCCGATCCCTGAGTACCAGGAGTCCCGTCCGCGCAAGGGTCTAACGGCCATTGCTTTGGCAAGTCCGTTCGCCAGCGCCTCCCGCGCGGGGTTGATGGATCCCCAGCCACGGTTGGGATGCACGCGGTTGGACAACAGGATCGCGATCGACCGCGACTCCAGGTCGACGACGAAAGTCGTTCCGGTGTAACCGGTGTGGCCCGCGGTGGCGAGGCTGCTCAGCCCTCCCATGTAGAACATTCGGTCCAGTTCGAAGCCCAAACCGTGTGCGTTGCCAGGGAAAGCGGCGTTGTAGTCGGCGAGCATGGCCCGCACGGTGCCCTCGCGAAGGATCCGCCTGCCGGCATAAATGCCGCCATTGATGATGGCCTGACCTAGCACCGACATGTCCGCGGCGGTCGAGAAGATGCCCGCGTGGCCGGCGACTCCGCCGAGCGCCCACGCGTTCTCGTCGTGGACCTGGCCCCGCACCATGCCCCTGGCCGGAACCGCCTCGAACTCCGTCGCGGCGATCCTGTCCAGTTTGGACAGCGGTGGATTGTATCCGGTATCCACCATGTGCAGCGGTTCGGTGATCCAGGATCTGACAACGTTGTCCAACGTGGACCCGGTGAGACGCTCTACAAGAACGCCGAGAGTTATCAGGTTCAAGTCGGAGTACAGGTACACCTTGCCCGGCGGGTTGACCGGGGCCACGTCCATGACCGCCTTGATGCGCGACGGCTTGTCTGGCCAGTCCCGCCACAGCGGCAGGTCCGCGGCCAGACCGGACACGTGCGTCAGCAGCTGCTTGACGGTGATGTCAGTCTTGCCGTTAACGCCAAACTCTGGCAGATAGCGGGAAACCGGGGCATCCACGTCGACTTTCCCTAGTTCCACCAGCTTCATCACGGCGATCGACGTGAACAGCTTGCTGATCGACGCCATGTCGAAGATGGTGTCCTCGCGCATCGGCACCCGCTGCTCGGGCGGCAGCTGCTGGCCGTCCTGCGTGGCGTACTGCAGCGCGTATCCCTTGGCGGCACGGCTGACCACCACGCCGTCGTGTGCCAGCAGCGTCACCACGCCGGACATCAGCGGATGTGGGATCGCCGGGTTGGTGTTCGTCCGGGTCCACTCGTCGATCTGGCGCAGCGCGGCGTCGATCGGCGCCGGGTCCAGCCCGGCCGACTGCGGGCTGCCCGGGTGCAGCGTCGTCCAGGGCGCCGCGAAACCGTTCATAGGACGATCAAACCGTCCCGTGCCGTCCTTGTGCGCGTCGGCCGCCACCGCGCCCGCTCCGGCGACCCCCAGCACGCTCAACACGACCACCGCTCGGCGAAGCATCGTCGTCCCCCTCTTACCGGTAGATCAGGTACCGCTGCCGCAGCCGGCGGAACCCCGCCAGCTCGTCCCGCCAGGCGCCCGTCACCTCGGCGACGCCCGCACCCGCGTCGATCATCGTGCGCAGCCGGCCGGAACCGGACAGCTTGTCCACGTAGTTGTCCGGTCGCCACGCGAAGATCGCCGGGTAGAGCCGTCTCACGGTCACCAGCATCGCCACGGCGGTCAGAATCGGGTCAAAGGCGCGCTCGTCGGTGAAGTGCAGCTGCACACCGCCACAGGTCTTGCCGACGAACTTGCTGAACGTGGGTGCGAAGTAGTTCTCCCGGAACCGCACCCCGGGCAGCCGCATCGCGTTGAGCTCCTCGGCCCAGCGCCAGTCGATGTCCGGCGCGCCGATCGTCTCGAACGGCCTGGTCGTGCCGCGCCCCTCGGACAGCACGGTGCCCTCGAACAGGCACGTGCCCGGGTAGGTCAGCGCGGTCTGCGGGGTCGGCATGTTCGGGCTCGGCAGGACCCAGTCCAGGCCGGTCTGGCCGAACAGGGTGTCCCGCCGCCAGCCGCGCACCTCGACCACGTCCAACTTGGACAGCCGCCGCCCGTTGGTGTCCGCGGGCAGGAACTCGGCGTCGAACAGCTTC
>CBIMJO010000358.1:0-8166 GCA_966244135.1 uncultured Actinocrispum sp.
AACAGGTTCGAGACCCGTTCGATGTTGCCGATCACCCGCCGGCCCTCGCCGACCACGTACGGCAGGGTGGCGAACTTGTTGTCCAGCAACACGATCTGCGCGACCGCCCGGGTTGCCGGACTACCCGCGCCCATCGCCACGCCGATGTCCGCGTCCTTCAACGCCAGCACGTCGTTCACGCCGTCGCCGGTCATCGCGACCGTGTGCCCGCGGGACTGCAACGCCCCGACCATGGCTCGTTTCTGCGCCGGCGTGACCCGGCCGAACACGCCGTGACTCTCGACGGTCTCGGCGAGTTCTTCCTTGTCCTCAGGCAGGTTCCGCGCGTCCATCGGGTTCGAGGCATGCGGCAGGTCGAGCGAACTCGCCACCGCGCCAACGGAGACCGCGTTGTCGCCGGAGATGACCTTCACGGTGACCTTCTGCGAGGCGAAGTACTCGAGGGTGTCCTTGGCGTCCGGCCGGACCTTCTGCTCCAGGATCACCAGCGCCGCCGGAGTCACGTTCCCCGGTGCCTCCGGCGCGTCGACCCGGACATCCGTGGTACCCAGCAGAAGCACGCGCAGGCCCTGGGACCCGATCTGCTCGGCCTCGGCCCGTTCCGCACTTTCCTTCGGCAGCAACACATCCGGCGCGCCCAGCACCCAATGCCCATGTCCGTCGAAGGAAGCCCCGCTCCACTTGCGCGCCGACGAGAACGGCGCGACCGCGGTCTCGGTCCAGCCCGGGTCGTCCGGGTACGCCTCACCGATTGCCAGCAGCGACGCATTCGGCCGGGTCTCACTGCGGGCCATGGCCGCCAAGGCATGCGACACATCGCCGTCGTAGGTCCGGACCTTGCAGACCCACATCCCGTTCTCGGTCAACGTGCCCGTCTTGTCCGCGCACACGACGTCCACCCGGGCGAGGCCCTCGATCGCGGGCAGCTCCTGCACCAGGCACTGCCTGCGGCCCAGCCGGACCACGCCGACCGCGAACGCCACGCTGGTCAGCAGCACCAGGCCCTCGGGCACCATCGGCACGAGCGCGGCGACCATGCCCCGCAGCGCGTCCGCCAGCGGCGCGTTGACGTTGAACAGCTGGTTGTAGATGGTCAGCGCGCCCGCCGGGATCATCATCCAGGTGATGTACTTGAGGATCTTGTCGATCCCGGACCGCAGCTCGGACTTGACCAGCGTGAACTTGCTGGCCTCGTCGGCGAGCTTGGCCGCGTAGGCGTCCTTCCCGACCCGGGTGGCCTGGCAGGCGCCGCCGCCGGCGACCACGAAGCTGCCGGACAGCACCTGGTCGCCGGGGTGTTTGACGACCGGGTCGGACTCGCCGGTCAGCAGCGACTCGTCGACCTCCAGCGCGTCCGCCGTGAGCACGGCACCGTCCACGACCACCTGGTCGCCGGGGCCGAGCTCGATCACGTCGTCCAGCACCACCTCGTTCGGCGGCAGCTCCGCGGCCACGCCGTCGCGGCGCACCCGCGGCCGTGCCTGGCCGACGATGGCCAGCTTCTCCAGGGTGCTCTTGGCCCGCAGCTCCTGGATCATGCCGATGCCGCTGTTGAAGATGATCAACAGGCCGAACAGGCCGTCGACGAAGTACCCGGTGGACAGGATGATCGCGAACAGCACGCCGTAGATCGCGTTGATCCGGGTGAACACGTTCGCGCGGACGATCTGCCCGACGGTCCGGCTGGCCCGCGCCGGTACGTCGTTGGTCTGGCCCGCGGCTACACGTTGTGCCACGTCAGCGGCGTTCAGGCCACGCTCAGTCAGGGCATTTCGGGCATTCACCGACATGAAGTCGACACTAGGGGCCTCGGGTGTGCGAAAGCGTCAGTCTGAAGATGGACCACCCCTTAGGGGGCATCCTTCGAACTGGGCCGCCTCGAGATGGACCCGATCAACATCAGCAGCCACCCGCCCGCCGCGTCCCAGAAGCCCTGCTTGAACTGCGATGCGAGCGCGTCGGCCGAGTTCATCTGCTGGCCGAGGAACGCCACGAACACGCCGACCGCGATCAGCGTCCCGATCGCCATCACCCACCGGCGGCCCACGATCAGGCCGAACACCACCAGCACCGCCGACACGGCGATCGGCAGGAACAGTGAGTTGATCACGTCCGTGGTGGTGTTCGTGACCCCGTTCCACAGCTCGTTCAGCGGGATCTGGCGGCCCTGCCGGTCCCGGTACCAGGGCTGGAACATGCTGAAGACGACAGCGGCAGCACCGACCACACTGGCGACAATGGCGATCAACGTCCGCATGGGCACCTAGCATGCCAGCGTGGCCGAGTACAGGATCGAAGAACTCGCCAGGATGAGCGGAAGTTCGGTCCGCAACATCCGGGTGTACCAGGATCGCGGCCTGCTGCCGCCGCCGTTCCGGCAGGGCCGCACGGCCATCTACACCGACGCCCACCTGGCCCGGCTGCGCCTGGTCACGAACATGCTCGGCCGCGGCTACGCGTTCGCGCAGATCGCCGAGATGCTGGCCGCCTGGGAGTCCGGCCGCAGCCTCGCGGACGTGCTGGGCATGGAGGAGGCGATGGGCACGCCGTGGACCACCGAGCTGCCCACGCCGATCACGGTCCGTCAGCTCCGGCAGATGTTCGGCGCGCAGATGACCCCGGCGAAGACCCGCAAGGCGCTGAAGCTGGGGCTGCTCCGGCGGGAGGGCCTCGGCTTCGTCGCGCCCAGCCCGCGGCTGCTGGAAGCGGGCCATGAGCTGGTGAAACTCGGTGTTCCGCTGGGTGAGGCGCTCACCCTGGCCGACGAGATGCAGCGTGAGGTCGACCATGTCGCTTCGCTGTTGGTCGGGCTGATTCGCCGTTATGTCCTTGATCCGAAGGGTGACGACTGGTTGCCTAAGGGTGATGAGGTGCCGTACTACGCCGACGTGCTGCGCCGCCTGCCCCCGGTCGTGATCTCCGCGCTGACCGCGGCAGTGGCCCGGTCGACCGCGCGCGTGCTCCCGGACATGGTGGGCGACCGGCTCGAAGCCCTGCTCAGGAGCAGCCGATGACCGAGTTCGAGCGTTATGTGGTCGAGGAGCACATCGAGGACTTCAACGACGGGGTGATCTCCCGCCGGGAGCTGCTGCGCCGCGTCACCCTGATCACCGGGAGCGCGGCCGCCACCGTCACGTTGCTGAGCGCCATGGGATGCAGCGCCGAACCGACCGGCGCGCCGGTCTCGCCGACCGCGCGGACCAGCGACAACCCGCAGAACTTCGCGACCCCGCCGGCCCAGCCGACCACCGACGGGATCACCGTCCGCGAGGACGACCCGCGGATCAAGGTCTCGTCGTTCCCGGTCAGCGGGTCCGATGGGGCGCCGTTGATCAGTTACAGCGCCATGCCCAGCGGCGCCGCCGCGGGCGGGATCCTGGTGATCCACGAGAACCGCGGGCTGACCGGGCACATCAAGGACGTCGTGCGGCGGGTGGCCACGGCCGGGTTCCACGGGCTGTCGGTCGACCTTCTGTCGCGGGATGGGGGAGCGGACAAGCTCACCGACTCCGCGGCCTACTCGGCGGCGCTGGCCAAGCGTCCGGCCGACCTGATGGTGTCCGACGTCCGGCAGGCCCTGGAGGCGTTGGCGGGCGGTGGCAGCGGCACGAAGCTCGGGCTGACCGGGTTCTGCTTCGGCGGTGGGATGACGTGGAACGCCCTGGCTGCTGGGGCGGAGGTGAAGGCCGCCGTGCCGTTCTACGGCCCGGCGCCGTCGAACCTGGCCGGGCTGGGCAAGACCACGGCGGCGGTGCTGGCGATCTACGCGGAGAAGGACACCCGGATCACCGGGACCAAGGACTCGGTCGAGTCGGAGCTGCGTAAGTCCGGCAAACCGTACAAAGTGAGCGTTTTCCCGGGCGTGGACCATGCGTTCCACAACGACACCGGCGCCCGGTACAACGCCGCCCAGGCCGAGGCGGCGTGGATCGCCACGATCGGCTGGTTCCGTCAGTACGTCATCTGATCCTACTCGCGGTAACCATGTCTGACCTGCGGAAACAATAGTTTTCCTTGGCACGATGACAACGTCCGTTGTAACGTTCCTGGTAGTCACTGACGACGGGAGCGGCCAATGGGTGCACAGCGGACTATTCGGTCTGGTGATGTGTCGCTCGCCGTTTACTCGTCGGGCGACACAGCCAAACCCACTGTGTTGCTTGTGCATGGTTACCCGGACAACCACACGTTGTGGGATGGCGTCGTTTCCTCGCTGTCCTCGCGATATCACGTTGTCACGTATGACGTTCGAGGCGCGGGAGCATCCTCCAAGCCTTCTGCCGTCTCGGACTACCGGATGGAGTTGCTGGCGGACGATCTCTTCGCGGTGATCGATGCTGTCGGTGGGCCTGTGCATGTCGTGGCGCACGACTGGGGCTCGATCCAGGCGTGGGAGGCGGTGACCGATCCGCGTGCCGAGGGCCGGATCTCCTCGTACACCACCATCTCCGGGCCATGTCTGGACCACATCGGACACTGGAACCGGCGGCCGGGGATCCGGCATCGGCTGAAGGTGCTCAACCAGCAGCTGCATTCCTGGTACATCGGGTTCTTCCACCTGCCGGTGCTGCCCTCGCTCGCGTGGCGGCTGGGTGCGGGCAAGGTGGTCGCCCGCATCGAAGGACTTCCGCGTGCGCCTCGGGTTCGTGACGCCGTGCACGGGATCAAGCTGTACCGGGCCAACATCTTCCAGCGGATGCGTTCGCCGCGTGAGCGCCGGACCGAGCTGCCGGTGCAGGTCATCGCGCCGACCGGCGACAAGTACGTGACCCCTGGGCTGCTTGAGGATCTGCCGGTGTGGGCGCCGAACCTGTGGCGCCGCAAGGTGGTCGGCCGCCATTGGGTGGCGTTGACCAAACCCGCTGTGATCGCGCGGATGGTCGACGAGTTCGTGTCGCATGTGGATGGTGCTCCGGCCGTGCCTGCTCTGGAACGCGCCAAGTCCGGCCGGGACGTCGTGTTCATCACCGGCGCCGGGAGTGGGATCGGCCGGGCGACCGCGCTGGACTTCGCCTCTCGCGGAGCTTTCGTGGTCGTCACCGATGTCAACCTGGCCGCGGCCAAGGAGACCGCGGCTTTGACCGACTCGGTTGCCTACCAGCTCGACGTGACCGATGCGGCAGCTGTGTCGGAGCTTGCCACGCAGGTGGCGCGTGAGCATGGCGTGCCCAACGTCGTCATCAACAACGCCGGGATCGGCATGCACGGTTCGGTGTTCAAGACGTCCATTGAGGACTGGCACCGGATCGTGGACGTGAACTTGTTCGGTGTGGTCAACGGTTGCACGGTGTTCGGTGAGCTGATGGCCGCCACGGGCGAGGGCGGGCACATCGTCAACCTCGCCTCGGCCGCGGCCTACACCCCGAACCAGGAGCTGCCCGCGTACTCGACGACCAAGGCGGCCGTGCTGATGCTGTCCGAGTGCCTGCGTGCCGAGCTGGCCAAGCACGGCATCGGGGTGAGCGCGATCTGTCCGGGCATTGTGGACACACCGATCACGCGGAACACCTCGTTCCTCGGTGTTTCCGCGGCCCAGCAGGAGGCCATGCGCGACCGCGCGGCCCGGAGCTACAAGCGCCGCAACTTCCCGCCTTCGGGGGTCGCGCGCGAGATCGTGGCCGCGGTGCGGCAGAACAAGGCGGTGGTCCCGGTGACGGTGGAGGCCAAGGCGGCGCTCGCCGGCTACCGGTTCGCTCCGAGTGTGATGAGGGTGCTTGCCCGGAAGGTGGAGGTGTCGAAATGACCGTCAACTACGAACGCCGGGGCTCGGGCAGCCCGCTGGTGCTCATGCACGGGATCGGGCACCGTTGGCAGGCCTGGGAACCGGTGATCGACCGGCTCGCCGAGACCCACGACGTGATCGCGCTCGACCTCCCCGGGTTCGGCAACTCCCCATCCCTCCCAGAGCCCTACTCCGTCGAAGCCGCCGTCGACGCGGCCGTGGAAACCTTCGCCTCCCTTGGCATCACCCAACCGCACCTCGCGGGCAACTCCCTGGGCGGCATGCTCGCCCTCGAACTGGCGTCCCGCGGCCACGCCCAGTCGGTAACAGCCCTTGCCCCCGCGGGCTTCTGGACCTCCGCCCGCGGCCGTGCCTGGGCACTGCGCCTGCTGACCATGATCCGCACCACCGGCAAACTCTCCCCGCGCACCCAAGCCGCGGTGATGAACCGCAAACCCCTCCGCATGGCCAGCGGCAGCCTCCTCTTTGGACACCCATCCCGGGTCCCGGTGGAGGTCATGCTGGGTGACCTCGCCGCCATGGCCGCCGCCCCCGGCTTCGAAGCGGTAGCCGCTGCCGGCCGCGACTACTTCTTCACCAGCCCCGCCCCCACTGTGCCGGTCACCATCGCCTGGGGCACCCGCGACCGAATCCTCTGGCCCACCCAAGCCCGCCGCGCCGCGGAGTTGTTGCCCAACGCCCGCCACGTCACCCTCCCCGGCTGCGGCCACGTCCCCATGCACGACGAACCCGAGCTGGTGGCCCGAACCATCCTCGACACCTGCGCCACAACGGTCACTGACAAGGCCGGTCCTGCAACGCCCCCGCCGGATAAAGCCGCGACTCGTCCGGCGTGACATCCCGATCGGCGACCCGGCAGAGATCGCTGAACCACTTCGCCGGGTCGAGCTTGATGCTGAACGGTCCGTTGCCGCCGTAGTAGGTCAAGGTGTCGCTGTTGAGCCTTGCCTGGGTCGAACTGGGGAGGCTGGTGGTGGCGAGCAGTGCCCCGTCCCGGATCTTCCACACTTTGATGACCTCATCGAGCTGGGTCAGCAGCGTGTCGTCCGGCCCGAACCCGAGGATGTGCCCGATCTTGCCGGACAGCTTGATCGGTGCGTACGCCATCTGGCGCGTTTCGAGGTCCCATATCTCGATGGTTTGACTGCTCGTGAAGACCGCGAGCCTGGCGCCGGTCGGGTCGGGCACAGCGGGTGCCGCGATGCCGCTGACCGTGAACGGTATTCCCTCCTGTACGCCGAGCTCGGTGAGTTCGACCTTGTCGTCTTTCGTGGTGAAGATCTGGCTGGGGTGCCCTGGCCGGACCGCGGTCGGTGCGCCGCCCATCATGGGTTCGCCAAGCGAGGTCCCTGTTCCGGCGTCCCACCGGTAGATGCGCGATCCGCAACCCACAACGATTTCACTGGCCCGAGTCGCCAACAGCCGCGGCTCCTCGCATGATTCTTTCTGGCTGTATTCCCGTGCAGCGATCCGGCGCACTTCGGTGAGCCCGGGTAGCGAGAACACCTCCAGGCCATCGTCCTGTACAGCGACAAGATAACGGCTGTCCGCGGTAAAGGTGTACCAGTTCCCGCTCGCGCGCATTCCGGACCGCCTGGCCAGTTCCGCGCCAGTGCCGAGATCGACGAGAACAATGCTGGTGGAAGGAGAAACAGTCGCCACGCCGTAGCGGCCATCCGGGCTGACTACATCGACATCGTCGACCGTTGTCGCCGGTATGACACCCCGCAAGGTCAGGATCGTTCTACCTACCGGGGCCAAGACCATGACCGAACCGTCCTGGTGGTCGGCCACCACGAACTGAGGGGTCAGCGAGCTCGCCACGCCGGCGCCCAGGGGAATGCGGACCTGATACCGTCGGCCATTGGTGGTGTCAGTCAAGGCCATCAGCTGGAAACCACCGCTGGGGGCGTAACTCCTGTGTATCAGATACCTTCCAGTCGCGTCGGTTTCGATCAGGCCGCAGGTCTGAATGGGAAGCGCCCATTGCTCCTTGCCGGTTTTGATGTCCGCGACGCGCAAGCCGTTGCTTGGGTCACACGCGGCTACACGGGCGGCGTTCGAGATGACCGTGCCGGCGGGCAGCTGCCGGATCTCGGCACCGGTCGCGGCATCGATCAGCGCTGGGCCTGTTTGCCGCGAGAGGATGAGAGTCCCCGGTTCCGGTCCCAAGGCCAGGTAGTCCTTGTCCGCGGGCACGTCCAGCGTGCTGATCGTTCTGCGTCCGGCCAAGTCCCACACAGCGGCGAAGATCTCCAGTTCTTCCCGGGACACCATCCGCTGCTCCAGCAACCGCTGTCCGTCAGCCGAGAAGGACAAAGCCGGACGCGCCAACCCCTGCAGCTCCGCTTCCGGGCGAAGGACTGTCGCGGGCGCAGTGTGGTTCTCGTTATGCCACAACCATAAACCGTTGTTGCGACTCG
>CBIMJO010000359.1:0-8160 GCA_966244135.1 uncultured Actinocrispum sp.
GCGCGACCGGGATCCGATCGAGCTGCTGCGGTCGCACATCCTGCGGCGCTCGCTGGTCTCCGCCGCGGAGCTGTCGGTCTTCCACGACGAGATCGTGAAGACGTTGCGGGAGATCGGCGACTCGTTCCTGGAGGCGGACCCGGCCGGCAAGCCCGGGCAGCGCCGGATCAAGGACTCCGCCTGGCCGGACCCGGGGTTCGTGGACTTCGGTGTGCGCGGCGATCTGTCCGAACTGGACGGTAGCCGGTACGAGGAGGCCGCCGGGTTCTCCGGGGAACTGGCCGAGCGGCGGTTCATCGACGTGGTCAGCGATGTGCTGGCGCGGCGGATGGAGACCGACCCGCGCGTGGTGATCATGGGCGAGGACGTGCACCGGCTCAAGGGCGGCACGAACGGCGCCACCAAGCGCGCGCTGGAGTTGTTCCCTGACAGGGTTTTGGGCACGCCGATCAGCGAGAACGCCTTCGCCGGCCTGGGTGGCGGGATGGCGATCGACGGGCGTGGGCGGCCGGTGGTCGAGTTCATGTACGCCGACTTCATGTGGGTCGCCGCGGACCAGCTGTTCAACCAGGTCGCCAAGGCGCGGCACATGTTCGGCGGGCACGGGAGCGTGCCGTTCGTGTTGCGCAGCAAGCTCGCGGCCGGCACCGGATACGGCTCACAGCACTCGATGGACCCGGCCGGGATCCTCACCACCGCGGCGGGCCTGCGGGTCGTGGCGCCTTCGAGCCCGTTCGACTACGTGGGTCTGCTGAACACGGCGTTGGCCTGCGAGGACCCCGTTGTGGTTCTGGAACACGTCGATCTCTACACGTCCTCCGGGATCGGGCCGGTATCCGATTTGGACTATCGCATTCCGGTGGGGAAGGCGGCTCTGCGCTCGGTCGGCCACGACGTCACGGTGATCTCGTACCTGTCGATGGTCCGGCACTGCCTGGAAGCCCTCGAACAGGTGCAGATCGGGGCCGACCTGATCGACCTGCGCTGGCTGGACCGCGCGAGCCTCGACTGGGACACGATCACCGAGAGCGTCAGGAAGACCAACAAGGTCCTCATTGTCGAGCAGGGCGCGCGCGGCACCTCCTACGGCGGCTGGCTCGCCGACGAGATCCAACGGCGCCTGTTCGACTGGCTCGACGCGCCCATCTGGCGGGTCACCGGCGGTGAGGCCTCGCCGAGCATCAGCAAGGTCCTCGAACGCGCCGCCACCGCCCGCACCGAGGAAGTCGTGACCGCCCTGCGCCGCATCGCCGCGTACTGATACCCACCCCAAGGAGAACCTGACATGGCGACGTTGCTGCGCGTCCCCGAGGTCGCCGCCGGGGCCACCTCGGCACTGTTGACCGAGTGGCTGGTCCCCGAGAACACCCGCTTCGCCGCGGGGGACTCCCTGGTGGTGCTGGAGACGGACAAGGCCGCGGTCGAGGTGGAGGCCGAGGTCGACGCCGTGCTGTTGCGGGCACTCGTGCCGGGCGGGACGAACGTCGAGGTCGGCGTGCCGATCGCGGTCCTCGGCTCGGAAGCCGAAGCCGCGAACATCGAGGCGCTCCTGGCCGAGCTCGGCGTGAACGGCGCACCTCCGGCCGCACCCGCCGCGCAGGCACGCGCTCCCGAACCCACAGCACCCGCTCCAGAACCCGCCGCCTCGACGGCCCCCGAACGGATCTTCGTCAGTCCGTTGGCCCGGAAGTTGCTCAAGGAGGCTGGAATTCCGGCTGAGCAGGTGCGGGGGACCGGGCCTGATGGGCGGATCGTTCGCCGGGATGTGGACAAAGCCATCGCCGAGGCCCAAAGTGTTGCTCCGGCGCCAGTCGCCCCGATGGCACCGCCTCGACCTGTCAGTACTTCCTTCGAGGAGATTCCGCATTCGCGGGTGCGGCGGGCGGTGGCGAGGCGGCTCACCGAGAGCAAGCGGGACATCCCGCACTTCTACGTCCGCCGTACCGCGCGGGTCGATGCGCTTCTGGCCCTGCGCAAGCAACTCAACGAGGTGGCACCGGTCAAGATCTCCGTCAACGACCTGGTCATCAAGGCGGTCGCGAACGCGCACATGCTCGTGCCGGATGCCAACGTGATCTGGACCGAGGAAGCCATGCGGAAGTACTCCACAGTGGACATCGGGGTCGCCATCGCCTCGGAACGAGGGTTGGTCACGCCCGTACTGCGAGGTGTGGAGAAGACGACGCCCAGTGCGATTTCCCGGCAGGTCAAGGAGTTCGCCCGGCAGGCGGACGAGGGGAAGCTCAGTCAGCGGGATCTTGAGGGCGGCACCATCACGATCAGCAACCTGGGGATGTACGGTGTCGACGAGTTCTCCGCGATCATCAACCCGCCGCAGTCCGCGATCCTCGCTGTGGGCGCGGCGAAGGAGACGGCGGCTGTCCACAACGGACAGGTCGAGGTGCAGACCCGGCTGGCTCTGACGTTGTCAGTCGACCACCGGGCCATCGACGGGGCCCTTGCCGCGCAATGGATGTCCGCCCTGATCGACACCCTCGAACAGCCGCTCAGGCTGCTGGCCTAGGTTTTGCGTACCGCCCCGGTGAACCCGGCGATGAACAAGGTCGCGAACCCCCACGCCAACAACCGAAGTACCCACCCCAGAGACGTCAGCCACTGACCGGCGCCGGTGTTCGTGGCGTCACACCGCGCCCGTGCACCGGTGCTGACCAGCGGCGACCCCACATCCAGCCCAACGCCGACCTGGTCGATCACAGTACACCCACCGGGCGCGCGGACCTGAGCCAAAGCCCCCTGTCCACCAAGAACAACAGCCAGCACCGCCGACAGAACCACCACACCCGCCAGCCAGATCAACGCCCGCCACGGCTGATACCCATACCCCAGAACCAAACCGGTCAGCCGCGCCCACAACCGTTCGGCCCGGCCGCTCAACGCGCGGTCGATCTGGTCCCGGCGTTGCGCCATGAGCACCTGCCGCGCCTCGCGATCATGCCCGGCCGACCGGAGAGCGGCGGCGTAGTGCTGGTAAGGCTGGGCCGTATACCCGGGAGTGCCGTGCCGCAACAGCCGCAGCCAAGAGTCGCGCGAGACCCCCACCGGTTCACCGGCATAGGTCACGTCAGTCAGTTGTACCAGCGCACCTGGGTCGGTGGAGTTGACCAGCTGGTCCGGGGCGATGACCAGGCGGCCGGTGACCGCTGCGCCGCCGAGGCTGAGTACGACCGCGTGCTCACCGGCAGCCTCGAAATGCCCGTCAAGAAACAAGGTCCGAGCGACCCGCAGATACTCCGCCGACAGCGCCGGGCCGTTGTTGTTGCGCACTATCGCTGCTGTGCACACAAGTGAACCGAGGTCCGCACCGGACAGCCGGATCGTGCCCGAGGATCCGGATCCTTCGGCGTGGAATCCTTCCTCGAGGAAGACCGTGCCTTCGACTCGCAGTCTGTCACCGGTGATCGCGGGTCCGCTGGTGTTGCGGATGCGGGCGCCCGTGCAGACCAGCTGTCCTGAGATCCGGGCGCCGATCAGCCGCACGGTGCCCAGGGTGGCCGAGCTGGTGAGAGCGGACCCTCGCAGCGACAGCGATGCAGTGACCAGCCCGGCCGCTTCCAACGCTGGGGAGTCGCTGTGGCTGAGTGTGCAGTCGTCCAGGAGGAGTGCCGGAAGGTTCGCGCCCAGGGCGTTCACTCCTGACTCGAGGACACAGTGGTGAAGCTCGATCGGGATCGAAGTGGTGATCCGGGCCAGGTCCAGGCGTCCGGACACGATGGCGCCGTACAGCCGGAGACCCTGCGGATCCGGGTCCGCCGCATGCTTGCCGCGGATGATGTCGCGCAGGAGCCCGGCGGACACGGTGCGGTCCGAGGCGTGCGTAAAGTCGGTCACGAAGCCGCGCTCGACGTTCTTCACGACCAGTTGCTCAACCGGGGACAGCGTCATGCCCCGTGCATCGATCCCCGGCGGCGTCCGTTAGCCAGGACTGTCCACATCGGACAAGGTGTCGAGCCAGATCTGCACGGCGACCCGGGACTCGCGCAAGGTCCGGCCGTACTCACCGAGGCCGCAGTGGGTGTGCCCGTGGCGGGTGGCGGCGGGGTTCCAGAACCGCGGGAAGGCCAGTTTCAGGCATTCCTCAACGGCTTCCGCGTGCCACAGCAGCAACTCGGCTATCCGCGACGGCAGGGAGCCCGCGACCTCGTCGAACAGCGACTCCACCGACTCGTGCAGGTAGGCGAACTCGCTGATCACCCGGCCGCCGCGGCGCGCCACGTCCGCGGGGGTCTCGCCGGGGCGGCAGCACTCGTTGATGACCTCCTCGGCGTTCGGCTGCGCGAGGATGGCCCGGTCGAGCAACTCGGCGAGCGCGGTCAGCCGGCGTACGAGGTCGTCCTGCCCGACAGCGCCGGCCCTTCGCTTTCGAATCCACACCGGCTCACCCCCGGTTCGGTATTCGCCGCACTCAGCGTAAACCGGCCGGGGGCTGCCGTCATCTGGGAACGCGCAGGGTGAGCAGGCTGATCTCGCTCGGGGCGAACACGCGGAACGGCGGCCCCCAGAACCCGCTGCCGCGGGTCGTGTACAGCTGGGTCGCGGGACCGTGCCGGGTGAGTCCCTGCAGCGCGGGCTGGTCGATGCGGACGAGGTAGTGGAACGGCCAGATCTGGCCGCCGTGGGTGTGCCCGGAGATCTGCAAGGCGACGCCCGCGCCGGCGGCGATGGTGACCTGCTTCGGTTGGTGCGCAAGCAGGACCACCGGCAGCGCGGGATCGGCGCCGGCCAGCGCCCGGGTGATGTCCGCGCCGTGGCCTTCCTCGCCCGAGCCCTTGGCGATGTAGTCGTCGATCCCGGCGAGCACGAGCTTCGCCTCGCCGCTTTGCACGACCACATGCCGGTTGTGCAACGCGTCCCAGCCCAGGCTCTCCATGTGGTCGACCCAGCCCTGGGCCTCGCTGAAGTACTCGTGGTTGCCGGTCACGTAGACCTTGGCGAGTCGCGATTGGACAGTCCCCAGTGGCGCCGCCTGCTCCTTGCGGCGCTCCGCGGTGCCGTCGGCGATGTCACCCGCGTGCGCCACGATGTCCGGCTCCAGGGCGTTCACCGCCGCCGCGAGCCGCTCGGACCACCGGACCCGGTTGATCGGGCCGTAGTGCGTGTCGGAGATGACCACCAGCCGGGTCCCGTCGAGGTCCGGGCCCAGGCCCGGGATCTCCACGTCGGTGCGCCGGACCCGCGGCACCCGCATCGCCTCGGTGTACCCCCACACCAGCAGACCCGCGGAGATGGCGAGCACGGACACGGCCACGACCTCGTGCGACAGCACGACGGAGGCCACCTGGCCGATGATCGACCAGACGAACAGCACCCAGGCCGCGCCGAGCGTGCTGTCACCGAGCACCGCGGCCCGGTCCCGCCCCTTCCTGCTGTGCCCCTGGTACATCAGCACCGGGAAGGCGAGCAGAGCAAGCGCGAACACGACGGTGCCGATCACGGTGACGGCGGCCGGCCAGGCCGGTTCGCCCACGATGGTCCACCACGGGACGCCGAACAGCAGGGACAGGACGGCGACGAGGATCAGGCCTCGGGTGAGGCCCCGCCTCACCAGGACTCGCATTCGGACATGTGTCAAGCCTAACCAGAACTGGCTGAGTTGTTTTTCAGCGACGCTCAGTACCGTTGAGGCGTGGCCGTCGTCGCGGGCGATCTGAGCGCGGGCCGCCGGGTCTACCTGGTGGCCGAGTACCTGGTGCTGTTCTTCGTGACCGTGGCGGCCTTCATCACGTTCGCGCGTGGGGTGTCGCCGATCCCGTTCCTCGTGGTGCTGGGTGCGGGCGCGCTCGTGTACCTGCTGCGCCAGCCCACGTTCGACCGCGAGGACCTGTGGCGGCCCGCCGCGCTCAGGACCCAGCTGAGGCCGATCCTCACCTTGTGGGTGATCGCGTGGGTGGCGGCGATCGCCGGGCTGCTGGTGTACGACAGCAGCCTGCTGTTCGGGCTGCCGCGTACCCAGCCGGTGCTGTGGGCGATCATCATGGTGGCGTATCCGCTGTTCAGCGCCTATCCGCAGGAGCTGATCTTCCGGGCGTTCCTGTTCCAGCGCTACGGCCGGGCGTTCGGCCCGGCCGGCACGATCGTGGCCAGCGCGGTGAGCTTCGGGTTCGCGCACATCTTCTTCCACAACTGGTTCGCGGTGATCGCGTCCACAGTGGGCGGTGTGCTGTTCGCGGTGCGCTACCAGCGCAGCCGTTCGCTGCTCACCACCACCATCGAGCACGGTCTCTACGGCATCCTGCTGTTCACCGTCGGCCTCGGTCAGTTCGTGTATCACGGCGGATGACATGCGTTTGAGCCGCGTTTGACATGTCCGCGGGCGAGCCTTCCCCCAGTTGACACCGAAAGGGGGAGGCACATGCGCCTCGCGTTCCAAGCCGAGGGCTTGGTCAAGCGCTACGGCCGGACGACCGCGCTCGCGGGCATCGATCTCGCCGCCGAGCAGGGCACCGTTCTGGGGGTGCTGGGGCCGAACGGGGCCGGCAAGACCACCGCGGTGCGCATTCTGGCCACGTTGCTGCGACCCGACGGCGGCCGCGCCACCGTCGGCGGGCTCGACGTGGTCAAGGACGCCGCCAAGGTCCGCCGGATGATCGGGCTGACCGGGCAGTACGCCTCGGTCGACGAGGACCTGACCGGTACCGAGAACCTCGTGCTGATCGGCGAGCTGCTGGACCTGCGCCGCCCGCAGGCCAAACTGCGCGCCAGGCAGCTGCTGGCCGACTTCGACCTGACCGACGCGGCCGGTCGCCAGGTCAAGACGTACTCCGGCGGCATGCGCCGCCGGCTGGACCTGGCCGCGAGCCTGGTCGGCCGGCCGGACGTGATCTACCTGGACGAGCCGACCACCGGCCTGGACCCGGCCAAACGCGACGACGTCTGGACGATCATCCGCTCGCTGGTGGCCGACGGCGTCACGGTGCTGCTGACCACGCAGTACCTGGAGGAGGCCGACGCGCTCGCCGACGACATCACCGTGATCGACCACGGCAAGGTCATCGCGCACGGCACCCCGGGCGAGCTCAAGCGGATCGTCGGCGGCCAGACCATCCTGGTCCGCCCGCTCGACCCGGACCGGCTGGCCGACGTGGCCCGCGTGCTGGAGGCGGTGGCCGGGCGCGAGTCCGAGTCGCCCAGCCGGGGCGTGCTCACCGTCCCGGTCGACGGCGACGCGGCGTTCACCGAGGTCGTCCGGCGGCTGGCGGACGAGCGGATCACGGTCACCGAGCTGTCGTTGCGGCTGCCCAGCCTCGACGACGCGTTCTTCACCCTCACCGGCCGCCACACCGAAGAGGAGGCCGCGGCATGACTGTTACTCAGACACCTGTGGGAACGTCGATCCCGCATGTCGAGGACCGGTCGTTCAAGTTGGTCCGGCACAGCGTCGCGCTGGCCCGGCGCAGCCTGACCAAGACGCTGCGGCAGCCCGAGCAGCTGCTGGACGTCACCTTGCAGCCGTTGATCTTCGTCGTGCTGTTCGTGTACCTGCTCGGCGGCGCGGTCTCCGGGTCGACCAACGCCTACCTGCAGTTCCTGCTGCCCGCGATCATGGTGCAGCAGGTGATGTTCGCGGGCATGTCCACCGGTGTGAACATGAACAGCGACATCGGCAAGGGCGTGTTCGACCGGTTCCGCAGCCTGCCGATCGCCCGGTCGGCGCCGCTGATCGGGTCGGTGCTCGGCGACTTCATCCGCTACGTCGTGGCGATCGGGTCGCTGCTGGCGTTCGGCGCGATCCTCGGCTTCGAGTTCGCCGGCGGCTTCCTGCCGACGCTGGCCGCGTGCCTGCTGACGATCGTGTTCGCGTTCAGCGTCAGCTGGCTGTTCGTCTGGATCGGCATGCTGGTGCGCGAACCGGGCACGGTGCAGGGGCTCGGGTTCATGGTGCTGTTCCCGTTCACCTTCGGCACCAACATGATCACCCCGTCGAACACGCTGCCCGGCTGGCTGCACACGTGGGTGGACATCAACCCGATCGCACACGTGATGGACATGACCAGGGCGCTCATGCTCGGCACCGGGCCGGTCGCCGGACCCGTGGTGTGGACGCTGGCGACCTCGGCCGGGTTCCTGGTGGTGTTCGCGCCGCTGGCGGTCCGGGCCTACCGGCGCCGCACCTGAGCGATCGCGTCCGCTCGATCCAGCTTG
>CBIMJO010000360.1:0-8160 GCA_966244135.1 uncultured Actinocrispum sp.
GCCAATGCCGGCGCGGTCAGCGCTGCCGGCGCGGGCCTGACGCTCAACCCCCAGTTGGTGAGCGCAGACGCCGTCGCCGAGCAGGTCCGGCACTTGGGCGAACATCGCGACGCGGCTCAGGCCATCGCCCGTGAGATCGCCGCGATGCCGTCCCCCAGCGAGGTCGCCGGTCAGCTCCGGCGGTAGCGGAGCAGGACGTTGTCCGACCCGTCCAGCTGTCGGGTCTCCGCAAGGACGAGCCCGTCCACGGGTCCGGTGAAGATCGGCACACCCTCGCCCAGCCCGGTGGCTCCCACGATGAGGTGAACCTCGGCCACCAACCCGGCGGCGAGCAGGGCGTTCCAGGTGATGCGGCTACCGAACGTGATCACGTTCCCGCTGAGTTCCTTGACGTGGGTCCCGGCGTCCACCCGGCGCACGATCGTGGTCTCCGGCGTGACATCGTCGCTGGTCAGCGAGTCGGATACGACCGTGACCGGGATGCGGCGGTAGATCCGGCCGAACTCGCGGTGCACGACGCTCGCAGCCGGGTTGGTCGCCTGGACGGGCCAGAAGCCCATGAACACCCGGTACGAGTTCGCCCCGAGCAGGAGGCTGTCCGCGGCGCGCAGACGCTCCAGGTTGTAGGCGTCGAAGGCCGCGTCCATCGGCAGGACCAGCGGGTTCCCGTCGGAACCGGCGTAGAACCCGTCCAGCGACATGATGTTGCAGACGGTCAGGCTCACCGGCCGGTCTCCTTCTTGTCGTACAGCAGGCAGAGAGCACCGCTCTCGGTCGCCGTCGAGGACGTCAGCGCCCAGGACGCGCCCGGCTGGCCGTCCTCGAAGATCTTGGCGCCGCCGCCGACCACCTCCGGGCACAGCGTGATGCTCAGCCGGTCCACCTCACCCGCGGCGAGCAGCTGCCGGATGACGCTCATGCTGGCCAGCACGATGATGTCGCCGCCGTCCTGCTCCCGCAGCTGGTTGACCACGGCCGCCGGGTCACCGTCGGCCAGCCGCGCGTTCTCCCACTCGACCTCGGTCAACGTGCCGGAGAAGACGACCTTCTCCACCTCGTTGAGCCAACGGGAGAACACCCGGTCCTTGGGGTCGGCGTTCTCGTCGTCCGCGATCGGCGGCCAGAACCCGCCGAAGCCCTGGTAGTTCTTGCGGCCGAGCAGGGCGGTCGTGGCCGGCGCGGTGACCTCGACCATGTGCGTGCGGGCCCCGTCGGTGATGGCGTGCGGGACGATCCAGCCCATGTCGTACTCACCGGCCGGTCCGGCGGTCCGCCCGTCCAGCGAGAGCGCGAGGTTCGCGACCAGTTTGCGCATTTCACGGTCCTTTCGGGGGTCGATCGTGATGGCATAGCTTTCTCCGCGAGAGGGCAGACTGTCGTCATCAGACTTGATGACATCGCGTCCGGCTGGGAGGTCACGCTGGGGATGCAGGGCCCATGGGTGGGCCGCGCCGACGAGCTCGCCGCGGTCCTGGCGGCCTACTCGCGTGCCCCAGGGGTCGTGCTGATCTCCGGTGAGGCTGGGATCGGCAAGTCGCGTCTCGTGTCCACCGTGGCCGCGTCGCTGCCCGGCGCTCCCCTGGTCCTGTCCGGTGGGTGCCTGGAGCTGGGCGCCGAGGGCGCGCCTTACTTACCGTTCGTGGCAGTCCTGCGCGACCTCGTGCGGCAGCTCGGCCGCGATCGGGTGATCTCGCTGCTGCCATCGGGCGGTAGCGCGCTCGCCGACCTGTTGCCCGTTCTCGGGCCGGGGCTTGCCGGGTACACGCGGACCCGGTTGCTCGCGGAGATGCTCGACCTGGTGACCGGGCTGCCGCAGCCGGCGGTGCTGGTCGTGGAGGACCTGCACTGGGCCGACGCCGCCAGCCGGGAGCTGTTCGCCTACCTGGCGCGCAACCTCACGGGCGCAGTGTTCCTGATTGGGACCGTGCGGACCGGTGAGCTGGCCGCTGAGCATCCGAACCGGCTGCTGCTGGCCGAGCTCGGGCGGCGGGCCGAGGTGACTCGCGTCGAGCTGGGGCCGTTGACGTCCGACGAGGTCTTCTCGCTGCTCTCGGGCATCGAGGGCTCGGCGGACCGGGCCCGGGGCGAGCGGATCCATCAGCGCAGCGGCGGAAACCCGTTGTTCGTCGAGGCGCTCAGCACGGCCAGTGCGGATTCCGGGGACCTGCAGAGCTTGTTGCTCTCTCGGATCACGTCGTTGTCGTCGGACGCCCGCGCGGTGTTGTCGGCTTTGGCGGTTGCCGGTGCCGAGCTGGATGAGTCGTCGTTGGACACGGTCTGCGGGGTGTCCGGGGTTGCCGAGCTGGTCTCGCGGGATCTGGTGACGGTCAGTTCGACGGGGTACACGATCAGGCACAGTTTGATCGGCGAGGCCGTCTACTCGTCGCTGTTGCCCGCACAGCGGCGAGACCTGCATGCGCGGTGTGCCGCCGTTTCAGATGATGGCGCCGCGGCCCGGCATTGGACCGCGGCTGGGGAGATTTCGCGGGCCTTGCCTGCTGCTTGGCGGGCTGCCGATGATGCCGGGCGGCAGAACGCGTACAACTCACGGCTGCACCTGCTTGAGCTGATCCTCGCGAACTGGCTGCCCGGTGCGCTTCCGGTCGATCGGGTCGAGGTGCTGGAACAGGCCGCGGCGGCGGCTTTCGCGGCGGGACGGTCGGTGACCGGGATCGAGCACAGCACCGCCGCATTGGGTGAACTCTCTCCGGAGGTTCACCCGGATCGGGTGGCTCGTCTGCTCGGGCAGCGTGGTCTGCTGCGCAACCGCGTCGACGGCGGCGGGACCGATGACCTGGAACGCGGTTTGAGTCTGGCGGGGTCCGCGGAGACGCGCAGCTGGTTGTTGTCCGCGCTCGGGTTCATCCAGGTCGTCGCCCGACGGCTCACCGATGCCGGGCGGTGTGCCGCGGAGGCCCTGGAACTGGCGTGCTCGGATGGGTTGCGGGCGCGGGCCTTGCTCGTCTCCGCGGCCGTGCGGGGCATGACCGGGGAGTTCTCCTTGGCCCGCAAGGAGTTCACGGTGGCCCGGGAGCTGGCCGACGACGAGCAGATCCACTTGCTCACGTTCCAGTGGGAGGCGAACCTGCTCGAAACCCACGGACAGACCGAGAAGGCCCTGCAGCTCACGCGGGACGGGCACCTGGCGGCCGAACGGCTTGGCATGGGGCGGTCGCGGGGCAGCATGCTGGCCGCCGCCGGCGCCTACCTGCTGCGCGGCCTTGGCCGGTGGGATGAGGCGTCGCGGTGGATCGACGACGCGCTCGCCGATCAGCCGCCGCCGCTGTACACGGCCTATCTGCGGTGTTTGGCGGCGGAGATCGCCCGGCACCGGGGTGATGCGGCGCGGTTCGACCTGCTGATGCGCCAGCTGACCGAGTACCTGTTGCACAGTCCCGACGTCGTCGAAGTGCGCGCCGAAGTGCTGATCCAGCGCATCGCCTGGGCCCTCGACCAGGGGACCCCCGAGGTGGCCGACCAGATCCTCGGTTCGTGCCTGGACGACACCTGGTTCGGCGTCGAGCGGATGCGGCTGCTGGTGCTCGGCGCCCGGGTCCAGCGAGCCAGACGCGCCGCGGCGCCCCGCAACCGCCGTCTCGCCGCGGCGATCTCCGCCCGGCTCGCCTCGCTGGCCGCGATGTTCCCGGTTCCCGAGAGCCCGCTGCACTCGGCCTACCAGCTCACCTTCTCCGCGTTGACAACCGCCGACACACTGTCCACATGGGACTCAGCGGCCGCCGCGTGGCGCGCCCTCGACCGTCCTTACGACACCGCCCTCGCCCTGGTCGACGCCGCCACCACCGCCCTGTCCACCAACAACCGCCCCGGCGCCACCACCCGCCTGCAGGAAGCCCACACCCTCGCGGTCTCCCTGGGCGCCACTCCCCTGCTGACCCACATCAACGACCTGATCACCCGCAGCGGCCTCACCCCCGAACCTAAGGCCCACAACGACTTCGGCCTCACCGCACGGGAGCTCGACGTCCTGCGTGTCCTCGCCCGAGGCCACAGCAACCCCAACATCGCCACGGAACTGTTCATCAGCCCCAACACCGTGGCCACTAACGTCGCCCGCATCCTGACGAAGCTGGAGGCGAGCACACGGACGGAAGCGGTGACCAAGGCCCGCGAAACCGGCCTCCTCTAACCGCGCGTCCTGTTGGCGACGAAGGCGGCGATGAACCCGAGCAGATCCGCGCTCATCTCGGTTGTGATGGCCTGGCTGGACTTGCTGATACCAGGGTGTTCCACGAGGTCACGGATGAAGTCCGGATCGGGATCCGGCCCGGTGGCGACGCACAGCACGGTGATCTCGACCGGCGACTTGTGGATCAACTTCGCATAGGCGCGCTGCCAGCCCGTTGGACCATCGGTCGGATCTCCGTGGGCGATGACCACGATGAGTTCGCGAGCGACGACCTCGCCCATGGCGTTGAGCGTCTCTGTGTCCGATGCGGACTGATTGTTCAGCAGCTCGAAGGCGGCAGCGTACGACCTTCGCGACGAAACCGGATGGTGGCTGAACCGCGTGCCGGTGACACGGGCGGCTGACGCGGCCAGATGAGCCTCCCCACCGAACGCGATCACACCGCACCGGACACTCGGGGAGTCCTTGAGGAGCTGAGCACGCAGCTGATTCACGAGATCGTCCAGCTCGCGAATCCGCTCCTTGCCCGAGCCGGAGGCATCCACGACCAAGTACACCAAGAGGATCCCAGTAGGTGCCGTTGTGGCTGCTTCGGCTCCACCCAGCAACTCGCGCGCGATGGCGGCGACTCTTGGCTCATCTCTTGCAGGACCGCTTGGATCTGGCTCAGATCGGCCGGGCTCAGGCGTTGTCGCAACGCCGCCAGGGCTGCCCGCCGGACTGCCTGGGAAGGGCTGTGCAGGCCATCCCATGGCGACTCGGGGTCGGTGGGCGGCGACGTCGTGTGTGGGTTGTGGGCGAGGATGATGTCGCCTTCGCCGCCGTGGATCGAGCGTTGTGGGGTCTGGTCTTCGGTTCTGGCGGCGGCGTAGTGGTAGGCGTCTTCGACGGTGATGTGGCCTTTGCCCTGGCGGTCGGCGGCGCCGGTGCGGAGGCCTTCGACGAGGGCAGCCGTGAACACTGAGCCGCCTTCGTGCAGGGGCTCGCCCTCGAAGGAGTACTCAGTCGCGCGGGACGCGGTGAGGATTACTCGACCGCGGCCGCCGGCGAGGCGTCGTTCCAGGTCAACGTCGGCGTCGCCCTTCGTGCGGCGGCCGAACGCGCCGCTGAAGCAGCAGTCGAGGATCACCACCTGGCGGCGGGCGCGGCACTCCTCCAGGCGCTCGAGCAGCCACTCCGAGGACATCGCGGTGGAGGCGAGCTGGTCCCGGTCGGTGTCGGCCGCGGCGAAGTAGAGCTGGCCCCTTGTGTCGAGCAGGCCGTGGCAGGAGAGGTAGAGGACGACCAGGTCGGCCGGCGACCGGGCCAGCAGGAAGGCGTGGACGGACCGGCGGACCTCGTGCTCGGGGCGGTCGGTCACGGTTGTCACCTGGAACCCGCCGATGTGCGGGTCGGCGAGGACTTCACGCATACCCGCCGCGTCCTGCGCGGGGGCGCGCAGCCTGGCCAGCCGTGTGTCGGTGTACAGGCCGGTGGCCAGCACCAACGCCGCTCGCGGGTCGGAAAAGGGCGTGCCCAAGCGTCGACCTCCCCAATCGTCCCGAGCAGCTTATTGGGGCAACCCGCCGGAGGGGTGGAACGTCCCAGTCGGTGTTGTCTCGCGTGGAGTGTCTTGTTGTACTGGTGGGCGCACCGTAGGGATGGGGGCTTGTGAAACGGGTTTGGTGGGTCGGGATGGTCGCGGCGGTGGTCGCGGGCTGTGGCGCGCCGACCGTTGTCAGTGGTGTGCCCGTGGCGGCGCCCCGGATCCCGTCGATCGAGAAGACCGGGTCAGCGCCACCACCAGCGCCGGCCAGCCAGAGTCCGTCGACGACCAGCGGTTCCACCGAGGAGACCCCGTCGTCGGTGGACGCCGCGCCGGGCGGTGACCCGGGCACGGTGGTGCAGGCGTACTTCGACGCGATCAACTCGAAGGACTACAAACGAGCCTGGGAGCTCGGCGGCAAGAACGTCGGCCACCCCTACGACAAGTTCGCGGCCGGCTTCGCCACCACCGACCACGATGTGCTGACCGTCGTGTCCGTGCAGGGAACCACGGTGACCGCCGACCTCACCGCCTTCGAAACCAACGGCACCCAGAAGAAGTTCCACGGCACGTACATCGTCACCGACGGCACCATCACCAAGTTCTCCGTCAAAGCCGTCGGCTGAATTCCGAGTCCTGACCGCTTCCGTGCCGGTCTCTGGTTTTTCGTCACAGGCGGAAGAAACTAGGAAGATAGTACTGGAGGTAGTGAGCGAGAATCTGCGCGTGACGAAGACTGACCCGGAATGGCGGCTGGCCATGTGGGAGCGGCGGACGGAGTGGCCGTTGACGGGCCTCGCCGCGGTGTTTCTCGGTGCGTATGCCTGGCAGGTGTTGGGGACGGACGCCTCGCGGGAGCTGCACTTGACGCTGGAGTTCGTGCTGTGGAGCACGTGGGTGGTGTTCGCGGCCGACTACCTGATCCGGCTGTCACTGGCCCGGCGCAAGGGGCGGTTCTTCTACAAGCACCTGTTCGACCTGCTCGCGGTCGCCCTGCCGATGGTGCGGGAGCTGCGGGTGCTGCGGCTGGTCACGGTGATCCGGGTGCTCAACCGGCGCGCGTCCTCGGCGATGCGCGGCCGGGTCGGGATCTATGTCGCCACGATCACCGCGCTGATCTGCTTCTCCTCCGCGCTGGCGGTGCTGGATGCCGAACGCGGCGACCCGGAGAGCGGGATCCAGACGTTCCCGCAGGCGTTGTGGTGGACGCTGACGACGATCTCCACGGTCGGCTACGGCGACTTATACCCGCACACGTGGGGCGGTCGGCTGGTCGCGGCCAGCCTGATGGTCGGCGGGATCGCGCTGCTCGGTGTGATCACCGGTATGATCGCCTCCTGGTTCCTGGAGCGCATCCGGATGTCCACTGAGGACACGATCGAGGAGAGCATCCAGCAGGAGACCGACATCCTGCGCGACGAGATGACCCTGTTACGGGCCGAGATCGCCCGCCTGCACACCCGCCTCGGCGACCACCATCCCTGTGACCACGGTCACACCCAGGTCGTGTCGAGGAACGGCCCGGAGCTTCTACGTCCCCCGTGAACGCAAGCCCACGAGGAGGACTCCCCATGAACATCATCGCGGTCGCCATCGGCGCCTTCGTGCTCAGCACGATCTACTACATGATCACCGGCAGGGCGCGGGCGGAGATCCTCGGCACCACGCCGGACGAGCGCCCCCAGCCGTGGAAGATGCTGGCCGAACTGCTGCGCAACGCGGTCTTGGCCGGCGTGATCGCCTGGTTCGTGCACGAGCAGGGCATCACGACCGCCGGCGGCGGCCTCGCCCTGGCCGCGGTGGCCTGGCTCGGGTTCCCGGCCGTGCTGCTGTCCGGCTCGGTCATCTGGGACAACGTCCGCACCCGGCTGGCGGTGATCCACGGCGGCGACTGGCTGGTCAAGATCGCGTTCATGGCCGTGGTGCTCAGTGTCTGGCGGTGAGCCGGGCGACCGCGGCCAGCACGTCCCGCCGGACCAGCCCGCTGCCCGGCCGGATCACCGCCCAGTAGCAGCCGAACAGCAGCCGCGAACGGGTGTCGGTGGAGTAGCCGCGGGTCTCGGTGGACAACACGACGCCGTCGCCCACGGGTTCCACCCGGAAGTCGGTCAGGTACTTGGTCCAGCCCGGTTCCCGGAACGAGGTGAACTCGTCCACAGTGGACACCTCCATTTTGGACGGACGCGGTTGCCAGGCGCGGGAGATCCCCGCGCCGATCGCGTACGAGGGCTCGTCCACCTCCAGCAGCCGGATCGGGCCGCCGTCGAATATCGGCTTGGACCCGTCGCCTTTCAAGCCACGCACCGCGACCAGCATCCGGGTCAGCGCGAGATCGTTCAGCGTCACCGAACGCAGCGCCCGCCACACGGCTTCCGGTGTGGTGGCGTGGATCCTGCGGCGGTGCCGCTCGCGGAAGTGGTACACGGGCATGACGTCATCGATCGTTCGCATGCCCGCACGCTAACCAGGCCGTCCCCGAGCGGCCTCC
>CBIMJO010000361.1:0-8149 GCA_966244135.1 uncultured Actinocrispum sp.
GAAACCCGTTCCCTCCATGCCGCACATCGAGATGACCGTGCAGATGCTGCGCGCGGCGGGGGTGGAAGTGGACGACTCGGAGCCGAACACCTGGCGGGTGCAGCCTGGGCCGATCCGCGGCCGGGACTGGGTCATCGAGCCCGACCTGTCCAACGCGACACCGTTCCTGGCGGCCGCGGCGGTCACCGGCGGTGCCGTCACGGTCACCGGCTGGCCCGCGCGGACCACCCAGCCAGGCGACGACATCCGCGGCATCCTCGAGCAGATGGGCTGCGAGGTCACGCTGGACGCCAACGGGCTCACCGTCACCGGACCGGCCACACTGTCCGGTGTGGACGTTGACCTGCACGACGTCGGCGAGCTGACGCCGACCATCGCCGCCGTGGCCGCACTGGCCTCAGGCGAGTCGGTGCTGCGCGGGATCGCGCACCTGCGCGGGCACGAGACCGACCGGCTGGCCGCGCTGGCCACCGAGCTGAACTCGCTGGGCGGGGACGTCGAGGAGACCGAGGACGGCCTGGTCATCCGGCCTCGCCCGCTGCACGGCGGCCCATGGGGCGCCTACGCCGACCACCGGATGGCCACCGCGGGCGCGATCATCGGCCTGGTCGTGCCCGGAATCGAGGTGGACGACATCGCCACCACCTCGAAGACGATGCCCGACTTCCCCGGAATGTGGTCGGCCATGCTCGGGGGCAACTGACGTGAGCGGGCGGGACCGGCGTCGCGACTGGAGCAGGCTCGATGAGGCGGATGTGCGGGTTCGCCCAGGTCGCGGCACCAGGCCCCGTACCAAACGACGGCCGGAGCACGCCGACGCCGAGGCCGCGATGGTCATCGGCAAGGACCGCGGCCGGTGGACCTGCGCGCTGGGCAGCGACGCGGACCAGCTGGTCGTCGCCATGCGGGCCCGTGAGCTGGGCCGCACCCCGGTCGTCATCGGCGACATGGTCGACCTGGTGGGTGACACCACCGGCAAACCGGACACGCTGGCCCGGATCGTCCGGGTCGCTGATCGGACCAGTGTGCTGCGCCGCACCGCGGACGACACCGACCCGTACGAACGCGTGGTCGTGGCCAACGCCGAACAGCTCTTGATCGTGACAGCGCTGGCGGACCCGCCGCCGCGCACCGGTTTCATCGACCGGGCCCTGGTCGCGGCCTACGCCGGTGGCCTGGAGCCGGTTCTGTGCCTCACCAAATCGGACCTCGCGAGCC
Source organism: uncultured Actinocrispum sp. (assembly GCA_966244135.1). Lineage (GTDB taxonomy): Bacteria > Actinomycetota > Actinomycetes > Mycobacteriales > Pseudonocardiaceae > Kibdelosporangium. Next base: position 1,219 of record CBIMJO010000361.1, read on the forward strand.
CGGACGAGCTGATCGCCGCCTACTCGGACCTCGATCTGCCGGTCGTGGTCACCCGCCAGGACGAGGACCCGGCCGAGGCGCGCGAGCTGCTCGCGGACAAGCTCTCGGCGCTCATCGGGCACTCCGGTGTGGGCAAGTCCACGCTGGTCAACAAGCTGGTCCCGGACGCCGACCGGCGCACCGGCGTGGTCAGCGGGGTGGGCAAGGGCCGTCACACTTCGGTCACCGCTGTGGCGTTGCCGTTGCCCGGCGGCGGGTGGGTGATTGACACTCCCGGTATCCGCTCGTTCGGGCTGGCGCACATCTCGCCGGACGACATCGTGAACGCCTTCCCGGAGTTCATGGAGGCCGCCGAGGAGTGCCCACCCGGCTGCGGGCACCTGGGTGCACCGGAAGACCCGGACTGCATGCTGGACACTGTCGTAGCCGACGGCGGGGCCACAAAAGGTCGCCTCGAATCACTGCGCCGGCTGCTAACGTCCCGCGCTGGGTTGGACGATTCACCGCGTGACTGACAAATCGACGTCCGAGGCAACCATCGGGCGAACCGGTGCGTCCAAGTGGGCGCTGATAGCGTCCGAGCACTGAAACCGCACTAGCTGGGGTGGGACTAAGAATGCGAAAGACAGGACTTCTCGCGGCGGGCCTCGCGCTCTCGCTCGCCTTGGTGGGCTGCGGCAGCAAGACCGCCGGCACCCCGACCGCGGGCGGTGACAACACGGGTGGCGCCACGGCCGCGGGTGAGCCGGGCGGCCTGAAGGTCTTCGGCAACGCGCTGGACCTGGCAGGCGCCGTCAACAACAAGAGCAAGGACAAGCAGAGCGTCAAGTTCTCCATCGACGGCTCCGCTGCCGGCCAGGCCATGAAGGGCGAGGGCGCGTTCCGCGTCAACGGCACCGACGTGGCCATGCAGATGAAGATGGACCTCCCGGGCATGGGCGCCATGGAGATGGTCATCATCGACAAGGCCTTCTACATGAAGATCCCCGCCAGCCTGGCCGGCGCGCAGGGCATCCCGTCGGACAAGCCGTGGATCAAGTTCACCGCCGACGGTGACGACCCGCTGTCGAAGATGCTCGGCCCGATGCTGGAGCAGATGGGCGGCAGCTTCGACATCTCCAAGCAGATGGACCAGCTCAAGAACGCGGGCACCATCGACAAGTCGGAGAAGACGACCCTGGACGGCGCCGAGGTCACCCACTACTGGATGACCATCGACACGCTGAAGGCCCTCGAGGCCACCAACATGGACCCGCAGCTGAAGAAGCAGGCCGAGGCGGCCGCCAAGCAGAGTGGCGGCAAGACCCAGCTGGAGATGTGGATCAACAGCGACAGCCTGCCGGTGCAGATCGTCACCGGGATGACCACGGCCGGCCAGACGGTCAAGATGACCGCCAAGTACACCGACTGGGGCAAGCCGGTGGACATCAAGGCCCCGGCCGACTCCGAGGTCACCACGATGCCCAAGTAGTCCACACAGGACTGTAGTGCTTTCACCGAAGAGGGCCCCGCTCGCCGAGCGGGGCCCTCTTCTTTGGTTCAGCTCATGTGCGGGTAGGTGTGGTCCGTGGGTGGGACGAAGGTCTCCTTGATGGCGCGGGGGCTGATCCAGCGCTGCAGGTTGAAGATCGAGCCCGCCTTGTCGTTCGTGCCCGACGCGCGGCTGCCGCCGAAGGGCTGCTGGCCGACGACCGCACCCGTTGGCTTGTCGTTGACGTAGAAGTTGCCCGCGGTGAACCTCAGCGCCTGCTGGGCTTCCTGGATCGCGTGCCGGTCGGTCGCGAACACCGCGCCGGTGAGGCCATACGGCGTTGAGGAGTCGACGAGTTCGAGGACCTTGGCGTAGTCGGCGTCGTCGAACACGTGCACGGCCAGGATCGGACCGAAGTACTCGGTGCTGAACACCTCGTTCGCCGGATCGCCGACCAGGATCGTTGGCTGGACGAAGAACCCGACGCTGTCGTCGGCCGTACCACCGGCCAGGACCTCCAGCTTGCCCTCGGCGTGCACCTGCTCGAACAGCTTGCTGTGCTTGGCGAACGCGCGGCTGTCGATGACCGCGCCGCCGAAGTTCGAGAAGTCCGTGACATCTCCGTAGGACAACGACTTCACGGTGTCGGTGAGCCGATCCCGCAGCCCGCCCTCCCAGAGCGAACGCGCGATGTAGGCACGCGAGGCGGCCGAGCACTTCTGGCCCTGGTACTCGAAAGCACCGCGCACCAGCCCGGTCGCCACCGCCGCGGGGTCGGCGGACGCGTGCGCCACGACGAAGTCCTTGCCGCCGGTCTCGCCGACGATCCTCGGGTACGACCGGTAAGTGTCCAAATGGGACGCCATGGTCTGCCAGAGGTACTTGAACGTCTTGGTGGAGCCGGTGAAATGCAGCCCGGCGAAGTGCGGGTCGGCCATCGCGACCTCGCTCACCGCGGGCCCGTCGCCGGTCACGAGGTTGATCACGCCGGGCGGAAGTCCCGCTGCCTCAAGCAACTGCATCGTGTAGTGCGCGGCCAGGGACTGCGTCACCGAGGGCTTCCAGATGACGGTGTTGCCCATCAACGCGGGCGCGGTGGGCAGGTTCCCGGCGATCGCGGTGAAGTTGAACGGCGTGATGGCGACCACGAAACCGTCGAGGGGGCGGTGGTCGAACCGGTTCCAGATGCCCGGGCTGGACTCGGGTTGCTCATCGAGCAGGCGGCGGGCGAAGGCGACGTTGAAGCGCCAGAAGTCGATCAGCTCGCACGCGCTGTCGATCTCGGCCTGCTGCACGGACTTCGACTGGCCGAGCATGGTGGCGGCGTTGAGGATGTCCCGCCACGGGCCGGCGAGCAGGTCCGCGGCCCGCAGCAGAACCGCGGCCCGTTCGTCGAACGGCAGCTCGCGCCAGGCAGGCCCGGCTTCCTTGGCGGCTTGAACCGCTTGGGCGACGTCGTTCGGCGTGGCCTGCGCGGTGGTTCCCAGAATGTGCGCGCGATCATGCGGCTGGACCACGTCAACGCGGTCGCCACCGGCCATTGTCCTTGTGCCGCCGATGGTCTGGGTGAACTCGACCCGGCCGGCCTCCAGTTCGGCGATCCTCGCCTGCAGCGAGGCCCGTTCGGGGCTGCCCGGCGGGTAGGACCTGACTGGCTCGTTCCTTGGTTCTGGCACAGACGAAGCAGCATCCATGACTACATCAGCTCCAGTAGGAAGGGCAGCTCCTGGGTGGCGTACCAGGCCAGGTCGTGGTCCTCCACGTCGCCCAGGACGAACTCGGCGTCCTCATCCCCCATGTCGGCGGCGTCGACGACGAGCACCGCGGCCGCGACGGCCTTCTCCGCCTCGGGGGCGTCCAGGTGAATCGAGGCGATGTCCTTCAGCGCCACGGTTCCGGCGATCCGCACGACCGACTGGTCCAGGTCGGGGCGCGGGCTCGCACTGTCCACATCGGCCGCGATGACCACCCGGCGGCGCATGGCCTCGGGGTCGTTGCCCAGCAGGCGCAGCGAAGCGCGGGCGGCGTCGGCCATCGCCACGTACTCCAGGTCCTCCTCGGCGCCGCTGGTGTACATCTCGCGCAGCGTCGGGGTGAGCGCGAAGGCGGTGCCGTTCAACGGCTTGAGCTCACCGGCCTCGTTGAGCTCGCGCAGCATCGTGACCGTGCCAGGGATGTAGACCCGCACCGAAACTCACACCCTTACCGTCGAAAGCAGTTCTTCCAGTGACTCCTCGACCATCCTGGCCAGCGAGTCCACATCGGACATGGCGTCCCGGTCGCCGTTCAGTCCGAAGTAGACACCACCGTCGTAGGAGGTCACCCCGATCGCCAGCGCCTGGTTGCGCACCAGCGGGACGACCGGGAACATCTCCATCATCTTGGCGGCACCCGCGTACATCGGCACCTGCGGGCCCGGCACGTTGGTCACCACGACGTTGAAGATCCGCCGCGAGAAGCTGCCCGCGGCCCGCGCGCCCAGCGAGTGCAGGGTCGGCGGGGCGAACCCGCTCATCCGGCGCAGCGCGTTCGCGGCGACCTTGCGCGCCGAGTCGTTGTGCGCCCGCATGGCATGGCTGACCTGGTGCAGCCGCACGACCGCGTTCGGCTCGCCGACCGGGAGGTCGACCAGCTTGGCGGTGACCGTGTTGCCGAGCATGCCTGGAATTGTCGTGTCCGACTCGTCCTCGCGCACCGCTAAAGGCACCAGTGCGCGCAAGGTGGTCGACGTGGTGACCGTTTGCCCACGGGACATCAGCCACGTTCGCAGCGCGCCCGCCAGGGTGGCCAGGACGGCGTCGTTGACCGTGCAGCCGTGCTCATTGCGCAGGATCCGGAAGTCATCAAGGCTGGTCCGCGCGACCGCGAACCGCCGCTGGGGCGAGATCCGGACGTTCAGTGGGCCGCTGGGGGCGCTCGTGGCGGCGGTGCCGATGGCGCTGATCAGGCCGCCCGCGGTGTCGGCCACGCGCTGCACGAGGCTGCTGGAGAACAGGTCGCCCGCGGCGGACCTCGCGTTCTCAACCAGCTCGCGGGGCCGCTGCACGACGTCGCTGAGGGCGTCGAGGACCAGCTTGGCCTGGGTCGGCTCCCGGCGCGGGGTCCACGCGACCTCGCCGTTCTCGCCGAGTTGCGCGGTGGTGTCCAGGATGATCTGGCCGATATCGATCGTTCCGATCCCGTCCACCAGGGCTAAATGCGTCTTGGTGACCAGCGCGAACCGCCCCCGCGCCAGCCCCTCGACCAGATAGGCCTCCCACAACGGCCGCGACGGGTCCAGCGGGCGCGACATCAGCCGGGCGACCAGCTCGTGCAGCTGCTCGTCGTTGCCCGGCCTGGGCAGCGCCGAGCGGCGGACGTGGTAGGTGAGGTCGAACTCGGGATCGTCCGCCCACACCGGCCGGGCCAGATGGCCGGGCACGGTGAGCACCTTCTGCCGGTAGCGCGGGATCATGTCGAGGCGCTGGGCGATCAGCCCGACGAGCTCGTCATAGTCGAACCCACCCCTGGGCCGCCGGAACACCGCGACCGAACCGACATGCATCGGCGTCGCCTGGTCCTCCAGGTAGATGAATGACGCGTCCACCGCGGACAGACGATCCATGACCCGATGGTTTCACATATCCCTGACATGGGATTCTTCCCAGGTGGGATCGCCGAAGGACACGTTCGTCACCGTTTATGGCCGCAAGCCGGTCCTCGAAGCGCTCGGCGACGAGACTCTGCAGGTGGACAAGGTCGTGCTGGCCGACACGGCGCGCGGACCGGCCGCGAGGGAGATCCTGGACGCGGCATCTTCTCGCGGAGTTCCGGTCCAGCGGGCCACCGCTCAGCGGGTCAAGGTGCTCGCCGGGAACGGCAAGCAGGACCAGGGCGTGATGGCGGACGTAGTCGCGCCGCGCATGCGGCTGCTGTCGGAGGCGTTGTCGGGTCCGCGGCCGCCGCGTGGGGTGCTGGTGCTGGATGGGATCACGACGCCGGCGAACGTGGGCATGATCCTGCGGACGGCGACCGCCGCCGGGATGGGCGGGATCGTGGTGCCGCGGCGTGGGGTGGCGAGCATCGACCCGCTGGTGGTGAAGGCGTCCGCGGGGGTGGCGTTCCACGCGCCGGTGCTGCGGTGCGCGACGGCCGGTGAGGCCGCGTCCCTCCTCCGGGAGGCCGGGTATCCCCTGTTCGCGTTGGACGCGTCGGCACCCGAGTCGCTTTTCGAGGCGTCGCTGCCCGGCCGGGCCGCATTTGTGCTCGGCAGTGAAACCGCCGGGCACAGCCCGGAGGTCCGCGATCTGGTGGATACCTGGTTGTCGATTCCGATGCGCGGCGGAGTCGAGTCGCTGAATGTGGCGAGCGCGGCGGCCGTACTCTGTTTCGAGTACCTCCGCCGCGACTCATCAACGTATTAACGTTCGTCTATGTGATATCCGACGACGGAAGCGACGCTCAGCAGACCTCCTTGACATTCCGCGACCGACGGGCCGAATCCCGGTTCGACCCAGAAGCCGTAGTCGTGCCAGTACGAACTGCCGGCCGCGCAGTGCGCGACGACGCGATACATATAGCGTGCATCATGCATGTAGTCGCAGTACACCGAGATGCGCTCACCTGCGAGAATATGTTCCCGGATGGCATCACAGCCCGGTGGCGGCAGGTCCTGGACGGCGACCGCCGCGGGCGCCAGCCCGATCAAGAAAACAATCCCCGCCACGAACCCAACCCATTTTCTTCGCATCGCGACTCCCGGGCTCGATGATCAGACTCCCCCAGGATAGAAGTGCGCGTTAATAGCAGGCAATTAACCGGCTAAGTGACAGATAAACGCGCTTTGTGACCCACACTGCTCCAAGTGAGCGATACGCGGGGCGATTACGGGTGGTTTATGCCGTCATCCGCCCGAGCGAACCTTGTCCGGGGGTACCGGCGGGTGCTCTCCGTCGCGGCGGGGAGGAACCACATGTCATTGATCCTGCGGCCACTGCCGGCCTATGAACCGTCCACAGAGCTGTCCGTCGCCGACTCCGGCGCGTACCACCGCTACCAGTGCCTGCCGCCGGTGCCGCACCTCGCGGCCGCCCCGGCGGAGCCCGACTGCCGGGGCCTGGTCACCAGGATCCTGGAGGTCCTGGACGGCAGGCGGCCGATCACCCAGCTACGAGGAGTCCTGAGCGAAACCGTGTACGAAGCAACGCTGACCCGCCTGCGAACAACCCCGCCGACCACCATCCGCCACACCCTCACAACCCTCCACACCTGCCGCCCATCACCAACGGCCATCGAACTGTGCGGCCGCCTCGACACCTCCACAACCACCACGATCACCCGCCCCACCCGAACCACAAGGGCCTACACCGCCCGCCTGGTCCTCCAAGACCCAGAATCCCCCTGGACCGTCACCTTCTGGCGCATCCTCCACTAACCCCAATGCCGGGAAGTTAAGGAACGGGCGGAGATGTCAACCCCCTG
>CBIMJO010000362.1:0-8148 GCA_966244135.1 uncultured Actinocrispum sp.
GGTTGCCGGTCGCGCGGATGGTGCGGGCGGCGGTCGACCACATCGACCGCTACCTCGACGAGGACAACGACACGTTCGCCCAGGCGCCGATGACCGGTGGGCGCGTCGGCGAACGGGATCGCCTGCTTGCAGAGGCGGTCCGGCCCGCGTTCGCCAGGTACCGCGAGGTGCTGGCCACCGAGCTGGCTCCGCGCGGACGCCCCGACACCGAGCCGGGCCTGTGCTGGCTGCCGGACGGCGACCGGGCCTATGACGCGCTGGTCCGGTTGCACACCACCACTTCCCGCACTCCGGAGCAGCTGCACCGGACCGGGCTGGAGCTGATCGAGCAGCTGGCCGAGGAGTACGCCGAGATCGGTTCGCGGGCGTTCGGCCTGCGCACGGCCGAAGAGGTGCAGCACCGGCTGCGCACCGACCCGTCGCTGAAGTGGGGGAGTGCGGACGAGATCATCACGCACGCCCGTGCGACCATCGCGAGGGCCGAAGCCGCTGCGCCGCAATGGTTCGCGCGGACGCCGGTGAAGCGGTGCGTGGTGGCGCCGGTGCCGGACGCCGAGGCCCCGAACGCCGCCGGCGCGTACTACACGGCGCCCGCATTGGACGGTTCGCGCGAAGGAACCTATTGGGCGAACACGTACAAGGCCACCGAACGGGACCGCGTGAGCTCGGAATCCGTTGCCTTCCACGAGGCCGTGCCCGGGCACCACTTCCAGATCGCCCTCGCGCTGGAGCTGACGGATCTGCATCTGTTGCGCCGCTTGGCATCCGTGACCGCGTACGCCGAGGGCTGGGGTCTGTACGCCGAGCGGCTGGCCGACGAGATGGGCCTGTTCTCCGGTGACCTGGCGCGGCTGGGGATGCTCGCCGAGGACTCGATGCGGGCCGCGCGGCTGGTCGTGGACACCGGGTTGCACGCGATGGGATGGACGCGCGAGCGGGTCGTGGAGTACCTGCGGGCGAACACCGTGATGTCCGAAGTGGAGGTTCAGTCCGAGACCGACCGGTACATCGAGGATCCCGGGCAGGCGCTGGCCTACATGGTGGGGCGGCTGGAGATCCAGCGGCTGCGGGCCCGGTGCGAGCAGGACCTGGGCGGCGCCTTCGAGCTCAGGGCGTTCCACGATGTCGTGCTCGGCAACGGGCCGCTGCCGATGGCGGTGCTAGACGAGGTCGTCGCCGCCTGGGCCGGGTCGGTTCAGCAGTGAGCTGCGGCGGCTGTAGAGGAAGTAGACCGCCATCCCGATCACGAACCAGACCGCGAACCGGATCCAGGTGGCCGGCTGCAGGAACGTGATCAGCCAGATCGAGAAGACGACGCCGATCGCCGGGACCACGGGCATTCCCGGCGTCCGGAACGTGCGTGGCAGGTCCGGGCGGCGGTAGCGCAGCACGATCACCGCCACGCACACCACGACGAACGCCAGCAGGATGCCGATGTTCGTCAGCTCCGCCACGTCGATGATCGGCAGCAGCCCGGCCAGGACCGCCGAGATCACGCCCGCGATCCAGGTGACCCGGGTGGGCACCTTGCGCTTCGGGTCGGTCTTGGCGAACCAGCGCGGCAACAGGCCATCGCGGCTCATCGCGTACCAGACCCTTGTCACGCCGAGCATGAACGTGAACATGACGGTGAGGATGCCGATCACCGCGCCCGCCGCGATCACCGAGCCGAGCCCGGACAGCCCGACCGACTGGAACGCGGTGGAGAACCCGCTCGCCGGGTCGATCTGGGTGTAGTCCTGCATGCCGGTCAGCACGATGCACGCCAGCACGTACAGGACCATCGAGATCACGAGGGAGTACACGATCGCCTTGGGCATGTGCCGTTGCGCGTCCTTGGACTCCTCGGCCGCGGTCGACATGGCGTCGTAGCCGAACACCGCGAAGAACACCAGCGCCGCCCCGCTCATCGCGCCGCCGAAACCCGCGGGCGCGAACGGGGTCAGGTTGCCGCCCTTGATGTAGAAGAACCCGACCACGATCACGACCAGCACCACCACGACCTTCAATGCCACCACCGCGGTCTCGAACCGGGCCGCTGCCCGGATGCCACGGGTGAGCAGGAAGGCGATGAACAGGCACAGGATCATCGCGATCAGGTTCACCTTGTAGGTGCCGGACGGGACCCCGGCCGGTTCGGTGCCCGGCGCGCCGAGCATCCAGCCCGGCAGCTTGGGCCCGATCTGGTCGAGCAGGAAGGTGAAGTACCCGGAGATGCCGATGGCCACCACCGCGACGATCGCGGTGTACTCCAGCAGCAGGTCCCACCCGATGAACCAGCCGACGATCTCGCCGAGCACCGCGTAGCCGTAGGTGTACGCCGAGCCCGCTTTCGGGATCAGCCCGGCGAACTCCGCGTAGGAGAAGGCCGCCGCCGCGCTGGCGATCCCCGCGATGAGGAACGAGATCAGCACCGCGGGCCCGACTCCGGCCACCCCGTTGGCCGGATCGCCGTGCGCCACGCTGCCGGCGAGCGAGAAGATCCCCGCCCCGATGATCCCGCCCACCCCGATGGCGGTCAGCTGCCAGAGCCCCAGCGACTTGCGCAGCCCGTCCCCTGCCTGCGCGTCATCGTCGATGCGCTCGATCGGCTTCCGCCTGAAGACCCCCGACCCACCACCCAGACCGTGTTGTGTGTCAGTCATTCACAAACGGTAAGCCCGTATGGACGGTCCCGCTGGTCAGGCGTGGGTGAAGACGATCTTGCCCGCGGTCTCGCCCGCCTGCATGCTCTCGAAGCCCTTGACCGCGTCGGCCAGCGGGAGGGTGAGGCCGATCTGCGGGCGGATGTCCTTGAGGGCACAGAACTTCAGCAGGTCGGCCAGCTCGTCGCGGGTGCCCATGGTGGAGCCGACGACCCGCAGCTGCAGGAAGAACAGCCGCTGGAGTTCGGCGTTGGCGTCCGGGCCGCTGGTCGACCCGGAGATCACGATGATCCCGCCCGGCTTGAGCGACTTCATCGAGTGCGACCAGGTCGCCTTGCCCACGGTCTCGAACACCGCGTCGACCCGCTCGGGCAACCGCGCACCCGACTCGAACACGTCATGCGCGCCCAGAGACGTCGCCAGGGAACGCTTTTCCTCGGAACGCCCGGTCACCCACACGCGGTACCCCGCGGCCCGGCCGAGCTGGATCAGCGCGGTGGAAACGCCACCGGACGCGCCCTGCACGAGCATGGTCTGCCCCGGCCGCAGGCCCGACTTCACGAACAGCATCCGATACGCGGTCAGCCATGCGGTACCCATGCAGGCCGCCTCGGCGAACGACAGCGACGCGGGCTTGGGCAGGACGTTGCGCCTGGGGACGATCACCGTGTCCGCGAACGTGCCCTGGTGCAGCTCGGTCAGCAGGGTGCGCTTGGGGTCCAGGGTCTCGTCGCCGCTCCATGAAGGATCGCCGATGACCGAGTGCAGCACGACCTCGGTGCCATCCTCCAGCTCCCCGGCGCCGTCGCAGCCCAGGATCATCGGGAACTGGTCGGGCTTGATGCCCACCCCGCGCAGCGTCCACAGGTCGTGCATGTTCAGGCTCACCGCCCGGACCGACACGCTCACCCACCCCTCCGGCGCTTCCGGCGCGGGGCGCTCACCGACGGTGAGGGCGGCCAGCGGGTTGTCCGGCTGAGGCGAGGCTGCGTACACGGCGAACATGACTGCAACCTACCGATCCCGCCATTGCGCCGCCTGTGGGATCGGCCACGGCGTAGTGTCGTAGGCGTGTCATGGCTGTCCGATTGGTGGAACGCGGTTGAGCTGTGGATCGCCCAGCTGTCGTTCCCGGCCCAGTTCGCCGTGGTGATCGCGGTGCTGCTGCCGGTGTGCGCCGGCGGCGCCTGGCTCATCGACCGGGCGGTCGACCTGGTCGGCAACAAGATCAACCGGTCCGCCGAGCCGGACCCGGGGGACTGCGATTAGGGTCCGTCCCATGGGGTCCCGCCGCCGCATCACATTCGCCTTGATCGGACTGGTCGTCCTGGTCGTGGTCGGCTGGTTCGTCCGCGACGCGGTCAAGGACGATCCGGCACCGACACCGCAGCAGCAGTCGCAGCAGAGCGGCCTGCAGGTCAAGGCGCTGTCCAAACTGCCGCCCGAGGCGGTGGTGACCTGGCGGACCATCCAGAAGGGCGGCCCGTTCAAGTCGAACCGGGACGGCATCGTGTTCGAGAACCGCGAGAAGCTGCTGCCCGCCAAGTCCAACGGCTACTACCACGAGTACACCGTGCCGACGCCGGGCGCGGACGACCGCGGCGCGCGCAGGCTGATCACCGGCGAGTCGCAAGAGCTCTACTACACCGACGACCACTACGCCTCGTTCGTCGTGGTCGACCCGGGGAAGTGACGCGATGAGGCACGTCGTCGACGGGCGGGACATCCGCACCAAGGCCGCGATGCTGGACGCCCTGGCCAAGGCCATGGACTTCCCGGCCTACTTCGGCCGCAACCTCGACGCGCTCAACGACCTGGTGAACGACCTGCCGCCGGGCGAGCACACACTGGTCTGGCGGTCGCCGCAGACACTGCGGCAGGCCGACCCGGAGGTCTACGAGCAGATCGTGGACATCCTCAGCCACGCCGACCGGCTCACGCTCGAACTCAGCCGTTGAGCAGCGGTCCCAGCTCGGCCCGGCTCGCCACGCCCAGTTTCACGTAGGCGCGGCCCAGGTAGTTGTCCACGGTCCGGACCGACAGCTGCAGCCGGGCCGCGATCACCCGGCTGGACAGGCCCGCCGCCGCCAGGGTCGCGACCTCGCGTTCCCGGTTGGTGAGCATCGCCGGGAGACCGGTCGTCGCCAGCATGGGCGTTCGCGCGCCGGGGATCCGTCGCAACAGGACGTTCGCGCGTTCCGTGCACGCCGCCGCCCGGCTGTGCAGCCCGGCTTCGTGCGCGAACCGTGCCGCGGACACCGTGGCTTCGGCGGCGTGCAGCCAGAGTCCGTGCCGGTCGAAGACGTCGGCGGCGTGGGCGAGCCGTTCGAACTCGCTGCTCGCAAGCGCTCCCGCGGCCGCGGCCAACGCGGTGGACAGCTCGCAGGGCACCTCGTTCGCCACTTCGGACAGTCTGATGTGCACCGACTTCGGCTCGCCGAGGCGGGCGACGTCGTACAACGCCCACGCCTCCGTCATCGGCTGGCCGATCTCGCGGGCCTGGGCCGCCGTGCGCCGGGCATGCGCGGCGGCGCGGGCGGTCTCGCCGCCGGCCGCGATGACCCAGGCGCGGTTGAGCTCCAGCCACGGCTGGAACAGGCGGTTGGTGTGCCGGCCGGGGGAGTCGGCGCGGTTGAGCAACCGCGCGGCCTGCCGGTAGTCGCCCTGCAACGCCCGCGCCCCGGCCAATTCAGCCAAGCAGGTCGCCGCGAGCCGGAACGTGTCGTAGTTCGGCAGCAGCACCAACACCTCGTGCAGCGAGCCAGCGGCGAGCCTCAGCTGACCGCGAGCTTTCGCAACCGCCCCACGGAAACCGGCCCAGCCACCCAACGGCGCGATCGCCTCGGCGGCAGCGGCGGCCTGGTAGCTCTGGTCGGCGAGCTCCCACGCCTCGGTCAACCGGCCGCTGACCAGCAAGGACAAACACCGTCCATACCCGACCTGCGCCGGACCCCACGGCACGTCGATCGCGTTCGCGGCCGCGATCCGCACGCCCTCTGCGTACATCGCCTCCGCACGGTCGTGGTATCCGAGGAACCCGGCGGCCGGCACCCCGGCGGAGACCGCCCACACCAACGCCTGCGCGGGCGCGTCCGGCATCCGTAACAGCTTTTCCGCCAACGCAAGCGCTTCCGCGCACCGGCTGTCGAACAGCAGGATCCAGCACCGGCTGCCTTCGGCGGTGACCGTGTCGATCTCGGTCAGCACCTGTTCGGCCTCAGCGACTTTGCCTTGCCCCCAGTACAAAGCGTCGGCGCGGGTGATCGCCCACCGGACCCGGTCGCCTTCGTCGTGGGGTGTCTCGGGCAGCGTTGTGGACAGTTCCTCGTAGCGGCCGCGGTCGGCGAGCACCTCGGCCAGCAGTTGCTCCGCGGCCCAGCCGCCACCCGAACTCTGTGCCGAGCGGACCAGTCGTTCGGCGAGGTCGTGGTCGAACCGGTCCTTCGCCTGTTTGGCCGCGTCCAGCAACAGTCCCGGGTCGCCGGATCGCCCGGACTGCAACTGAAGCATGCCCGCGCGCAACGCGTCGTCCCTGCGGCGCATGGGAGTCGCTGTCAACGCGTCTGCCAGCTGACCGGCGACCGTCCGGGCCCGGGAGGTCGCCCTGGTCGACCGGATCACCTCGCCGTACAGGGGATGGGACAACCGGGCGACCAGTCGGCGGCCGGAATCCTCAGTGGTGACAAGGCCTTTGCGTTCCGCGGCGGTGACAGCCTCGCTGCCGACGAGCTGTTCGAGCAACGTCACCGGAACGGGTTCACCACCCGCGATGACTTCCAGCGCCGCGTAAACGGGATCCTCGACCGCACCCAACCGGGCGGCGACTACTTCCGCCAATCGTGTGGTCGCCCGGACCTCGCCGGTCCACCGCCACGCCCCCTGCCGGTACTTCACCTCGCCGGTGTCCAAGCCCGCCAACAGGATCTCCCTGAGCAACAACGGGTTTCCAGCGGCGACCCGGTGTAATCGGCGCCGGCTGACCGGCGCCAGCCGATCGCCGAAAGCATGGTCCAGCAACGCGTCCACCGCGTCCGACGGCAGCTCGGCCAGCCCAACCCGGTTGGCGAGACTGTCTTTCCACAGCGCCCCAACGGCATCCGGGCACGTCTCGCCGGCCCGGACGGTGACGATCAGGTGTGCGAGCTCGCGTGCGGCCAAGTGGTGCACCACCGCGGCTGATGCATCATCCAGCAAGTGCGCGTCGTCCACGACGATCACCGGCCGGCCCTGGTGCCGGCTCGCGAACTGGCCGGCGACGCTGTGCAGCGCGCTCATCCGGCTCGGACCGGCATCGGCGGTGGGCATCAGGTGCGACACCGCGCCGAACGGGATCACCGCGGTGGACCGGGTCGCCGCCACCCATTCGGTGGCATAGCCCGCGGAAGCCAGCTGTGCCAACGCTTCTCGCGCGAGCCTGGTCTTTCCCACACCGGCCGGTCCGACCAGTACCACGCCAGTGCCGGCCACTGCCGAGACCAGCGCGGACAGCTGCCGCTCGCGGCCGACCAGCGGCCACTTGTCGCCTAACTCAGGGCTTTGCTCGCCCATTCGCTGCCGCCCCCTGCCCCGTCTGGCTCCCCGCGGGCCGGTGTGGAGTAGATCCCCGCTCTACCAAGGGAACCGCTCGATCGTAGCGTGCTTGCCAAAGCTCGCGGTGGATCCGTTCCGGGGTCCGCCAGGCAACCGCACCTTCGCCACTTTCTGGCCGAACATCCGTACTGTGAGTAATTCTGTGAACACTCTGGGAATTGGTGAACGTTGAAACGCGAATTACTCTCGGGTACGAAAGTGGGTGAGAGCCGTCTCACAAGGAGGCACCAGTGATGCTGACTTCCCGTCTCGCGAAAGCAGCAGCGCTAGCGCTTGTCCCTGTCCTTGCCTTTGGGACGACTGCGGCTGCTGCAAACCAGACGATCACCTACAAGGTCCGCGCCACCGCGTTGGGGCAGACCGCCGACCTCACGCTCGACCAGGGTGTCGACGCGTCCGCCCCGGCGACCGTCGCCCCGGGCGGGGCACTGAAGGTGACCATCGACCCGGCGCCGAACACGGTGCCCGCGACCGGTGGTGGCTACACCATCCGTGAGATCAACACGGTCGCGCTGAAACTGCCCGTGCCCGCCAACTCGACGTTCGTGTCGGCGTCGCTGTCCGGCGGATCGGGCCTGGGTTCGACACCGCCGACCGTCGCCAAGGTCGGCAACGACGTCGTGCTCAGCGTCAAGGGCCCGCTCAAGGGCGGTGCGGCGTTCGAACTGCCCACGGTGACGGTCAACCTGACCGCGGGCTCGTCGGGCACCATCGAGACCAAGCTTGGCGGCACCAGCTACGACGCGCCCGGGCTGACCTTCAACGCCGTGGTCGTGGTGATCTTCCCGATCACCGCTCCGGCCAAGGCGTATCCCGACCCCAGCCCGGTGCTGACCAGCACCACCATCGGCTGACGTTGTGCTGAGGGCCACCTGGCGACGGGTGGCCCTCAGGGCATGATGACCTCATGGCT